>DXDV01000128.1 GCA_019115345.1 Candidatus Intestinimonas stercorigallinarum
TTGCGGTCATGGGGCCGCAGATGACGCTGTCGGCATCGGCGATGTACTTTTCCAGATCATCTACCTGATAGGCTACATGGGGGGTGCGGTGGATCTCCTCCGGGAAGGGGGTCCCCTCCTCGAACTTCAGGTACTCGATTTTGTAGTCGTAGTCATCCACATTGCTCACCCAGAACTTGGCGCCCTCGTTGTAGGTCATGCCGGGCTTGCGGTTGGTGATGGGGATCCCGATGTGCATATACTCAGCGGACATAATATCCCTCCTGATACAAACTGTATTTCAATTCAGCCGTGCTTTACACTTTCGTAAACTTCGAGCGCCTGATCGGGTGTGTACCCCTCGTGGACAATTTTACCGATGGCTTGGGCCATACCGGCAGGGGAGTCGGACTGGAAAATATTTCGGCCCATATCCACACCGTGGGCCCCCTCCTGAATGGCCTTATAGGCCATCTCCAGAGCTTCCAGTTCGGGCAGCTTCTTGCCCCCGGCAATGACGATGGGCACCGGGCAGGCGGCGGCCACCCGCTCAAAGCCCTCACAGTAGTAGCTCTTGACCACGTTGGCCCCGTTCTCGGCCAGCACCCGTGTGGCCAGCTGGAAGAACTTCTCGGTGCGCTCCATCTCCTTGCCCACCGCCACCACGCCCAGGGTGGGGATGCCGTACCGGGCGCCGGCGTCGGCGGCGCGGCACAGCAGCTCCAGGGAGCGTGACTCACCAGGGGTACCGATAAAGGTCTGCACCGCCACGCAGTCGGCGTTCATACGGATGGCGTTTTCCATGTCACAGGCGATGCCGCCGCCGTTGGACATATCATCGTAAAGGACGGTGGAGTCATAGGTCACCCGGACACACTTGGCCACAGGGACGGCGGGCGAGATGCAGGAGCGGATGACCCCTTTGGTTCCCATGAGCACGTCTACATAAGGGATAAGGGGCGGAATGACCAGGTCGATGCGCTCTAAGCCGGCGGTGGGCCCCATAATGTAGCCGTGGTCAAAGGCCAGCATGACCGTGTTGCCCGATTTGGGGTTGAACAGCCGGCTCAGGCGGTTCTGCATACCCCAATCGCTGTGGGAGGCGCCCTTGACAAAGAAGCCCTCCTGCGCCACGGGGACATCCAGGTGATAGTCGTGAGCGGCCTTGTTTCCGATATTGTCAGCCATTCTGATCGCCCCTTTATTCTTTGCTGAACGCAGGGGTGTGACAGGGGGTGTTCCACAGACGGAGGAACTCATCATCCCACTTGGCGATGTTCATCTGGAACCCGCCGGCCTCCTGCACGGTAAGGATCTCGCCCACCATACTGGCCACAACTTCCACGCCCTTGGCCTTCAGGAACTCCACGGTGTCCTTGAAGAGGACCAGCAGCTCCATCATAGTCGTGGCGCCGCAGCCGTTGATCATGACAAAGGCCCGGTCACCAGCCTTGAGCTCCAGCTTTTTGCTCAAAGCCTCGGCTACCGTTGCCACAGTGTCCTTGGAGGACATCATGGGAACCCGGACACCGCCGCCCTCGCCGTGCTGGCCGGCGCCGATCTCCATCATATCGGTCTCACCCAGGTCGCCGAAGGACATACCATTCTGGGGATGGGTGGCATCGGTGGATTTCACGGTGATGGAGGCCATGTTGTCGGCGTAGCGCTGGGCAATTTCGGCCACCTCGTCCAGGCTCTTGCCCTCCCGGGCGGCGGCCGCGGCAACGTGGTACAGAGCCACCGCGCCAGCCAGGCCCCGCTTGTTATCTTCGCCGTTGGGATCGAACTGGATCTCCTCGCCGGTAACTACCTGGCGGAAGTTGAGCCCCGCCTTCTGGGCCAGCTTGATGGCCTGCTTGCCCGCCAGCTGGTCGCCGGCGTAGTTCAGAGTGAGGAGCAGCACGCCGTGGCCCTTGTCGGCCAGCTTCATAGCATCAAAGACCAGCTTGCCGTTGGGGGCGGCGAAAATGTCGCCCACGGCCTGCACATCCAGCATTCCCTTCCCAACAAAGCCGGCCTGGGCCGGCTCGTGGCCGGAGCCGCCGTAGGTCACGATGGTCACCCGATCGGCGTCGGCCAGGTCCTTGCTGATGACCAGGTGGCCGTCCACCTCCAAGATGTCGGGGTAGGCCAGGCCCAGGCCCTCAAGCTCCTCGTCGGTGATGGTCTCGGGGCTGTTGATAAACTTCTTCATTTTCATGTAAACTGCCTCCTTTGTCATATATCCGTGTCATGATCGCGCTGTGGTCTGTGTCCCCTCAGACCTCCGCCAGCCCCTGGAAGAAGAGAGACATGGAGGTGGCCCCGGCGTCAGGAGTGCCGAGGGTCTTTTCACCATAGCTCTTGGCCCGGCCGAACTTGGAGACAAAATTTTTGCTGGCCTCAGCCCCCTGCTGAGCGGCCTGAGCGGCGGCTTGAAAGAGCCCGGCCTCGTCCTCTCCGGCATAAGCGGCGATGGCCTGGCTGGCGGGGATAAGGGCGTCCATCATGGTCTTGTCGCCTACCTTTGCCCCGGATATTTCGTCCAGCACTTCAAAGGCGCGGTCAAACATAGCCTGAATGCCCGCCACGTCAATTTCTTCCCCTTCGGGGGCGCCCTCCTGCATGCCGTCCAGCCAGGTGTTCCACAGGGGGACGGCACTGCCCCCGTTGAGCACCATCACCGCCATGGCGGCGTCGTCCAGCATGGACCGGATGCCGCCGTCAGACTCATCCACCGCCTGGGCAATGGCTCCGGCGATCTTTGTCATGGTGAGTCCGTGGTCGGCGTCACCAAATTTGGAATCGATCTCGGTGAGCAGCGCCTCGGCAGCGGTGACCCGGGCGCAGGCCTGCTTCAGCCGTGCGGCCAATTCCTCCTTTTTCATGGTTGGCGTACCTCCCTTTCTGTGCAAAGCGTCGGGCGCCCCGCCCCTTGCCGCTGCGGGCGGCGGAGCGGGGAATGCTTGACCTATGTGACTTCATATTAAAATAGAAGATTACAAAAGTCAATAATGCTGGGTAATTTTCCTTTTTATCCACAGATTTTTTTGAAGAAATAGGGCAAAATATACAAACCCCCTTGATCCGGAAGCGACGCTCCAGGATAAAGGGGGTTACATATGTTACATTTCGGTGAACAGCGCCTTAGCCAGCTCCGCCCGGGCCACGATGTGGCTGAACAGGCCGGTGCGCAGGGCGCCTCGCAGGGCCCTCACGCTGGTGTTGGCCGAGCAGACGCCGATGATGCGGGGGCAGCGCCGCAGGGCGTCCAGTGGGATCTGGATGGCAAAATCCTGCTCCGACTGGATGATCTTCCCCGTCTCGTTGAAGTAGTAGACCAGCAGCCGGCCGCAGGTGCGCTCCTGCTGGAGCAGGCTGCCGTAGCGGACCAGGGAGGCAAAGTCGGGGCTGGAGGGATAGTTGCCGATGTTCACCAGGGCGGTGTCCATTTCCTCCCACCAAGCCTGGATCTGGCGGTAGACCTCGGTGGAGCAAAGCAGCTGCTTCTCCTCCAGGCTCTCAGGGAGGGCGGGGAGGTAGAGAAAGTGGGGGGAGGCCCCCAGCTGCTGGGCCATGAGGCGGACGTTCTCGTTGGACTGGTAGTTGCGGGCGGGGATGCTGGCGTTGCCCACCAGAGGGCAGATATGGGTGACCGTACTCTGGGGCTGGGGGTTTTCCTCCAGCCAGGTGACCAGCTGACCGATGAGGTGGCCCCAGCCCACCCCCAGACAGTGGGACCCCAGCTCTCCCAGCAGCTGCACAGCCCCCTGGGAGAGACAGCGGTTGGTGGCCTCGTCGTCCGCGCCATCCTCCACCAGCACCCCTCCCTGGAGGGAGGAGGACAGGCGCAGCCGGTCCAATAGCTGGGAGGTTTGAAGCTCCGGCTGACAGATGGTGATTTTCACCACCCCCAGCTCCCGGGCTTCGCTGAGCATCCGGCTCACCAGGGGGCGGGATACCCCCAGCTCCCGGGCGATATCGCTTTGCTTCTGGTCCTCCAGATAGTAGCGCCGGGCCACATAGGCCAGCCGGCGCAGCTTTTCCTCCCTTTGGCTCATGGCACATCCCGCCTTTTTGTGTGTTACACCTGTAACTTTATCATACTGTATTCAGAGTAAAGGCGCAAGTCCCAACGGAGTGGACGAGGTCCGCTTTTCAAGCATTTTTATCGAAACGTGGACATCTCATTTTCTCAAAGCCTTACGCCGCAGGACCTCCTCCTTTGCCGAAATAAGAAGCCGCGGCATATACAGTATTCAGGCAAGACGAAACCCTCTGTTTTCTTTCGAAAACAGAGGGTTTTTCCAGCT
>DXDV01000129.1 GCA_019115345.1 Candidatus Intestinimonas stercorigallinarum
GGGGCCCCGCGCGAGCCCAGCGCAGCGGGTCGCGTGGGGAGAGGACGAGCAAGGGAGCGGAGCGCGTTTTCGCCGTCAGGCGGAAACAGAGCGAAGCGGACTTTGCGAGGACGATGTCGCGCCCCACAAACAGCGTGGTTCCGTATCGGTACGGCGGGCGGCCAAAGGCCGCCCCTACGAAACCTCCGCAGAAAATGTGGGTAGGGGCGGCCTGTGGCCGCCCGCCAGATCACGCAGCAGCCGGTACCCGCCCGGGCGCTGCCGCCCCGGTCAGCCGTACCGCCGCACCACGGCCACCACCTTGCCCAGGAGCTGGGCCCCGTCGCCGTCGATGGGGTCGTACTCCGGGTTCTCCGGCATGAGCCAGACGTGGCCGTCCTTCCGGCGGAGGGTCTTGACCGTGGCCTCGTCCTCGAAGAGGGCCACCACGATGTCGCCGCTGCGGAAGCCCTCCTGCTGGTGGACGATCACATAATCCCCCGGCAGGATGCCGGCGTAGAGCATGGACTCGCCCCGCACCCGCAGGGCGAAGTGCTCCCCGGTGAGGCCGCCGGTGTCGAAGGTGAGATAGTCCTCGATGTGCTCCTCGGCCAGGATGGGGGCGCCGGCGGCCACGTCGCCCACCACGGGCACCCGGTCCCGAGGGGGCTCCGGCGCCCGGCGGCGCTCCGGGGCGGGGAAGCCCCCGGCCACGGTGATGGCCCGGGTCTTGCCCTCCGCCTTGGTGATGATCCCCGCCTCCTCCAGCCCCTTGAGGTGGAAGTGGACGGTGGAGGGGGACTTGAGCCCCACATGCTCCCCGATCTCCCGCACCGAGGGGGGGTAGCCGTGGTCCTGCTGGAAGGAGATGATGAACTGGTAGATCTGCCGCTGCTTCTCCGTCAGGCCCTTCATGGGCAGTCCCTCCCTCTGATTTTTCTGTACCCTCAGTGGCCCCGAAAAACCGTATTGCCCTTTGTGCACTGAGGGTACTGACATCTTATCACAGGGTCTACAAAAAGTCAAACAAGCGTTCTAAATTATTTGTCGCGGGCCACCAACAGAAATTCATTGACAGCGCAACTATCCTGGGCTATCATAGGTAAGTATGCTAATGGTAAACTGGCTAACAAATTTTCGGGAGGTGGCGGCGTGACCTGGAAAGAGGTGGACGACCGCATGCCGGGCATCGCGTTTCAGGCGGTGGCCCGGGCCAGGAAACAGCTCATGCTGACGGAGCTGGCCGCCCGGGGCCTGGGGGACCTGGGCAACCCGGTGCTGCTCTTTTTGCTGCGGGAGCGGGAGGGGCAGGTCTCCTCCCAGCGGGAGCTCTCCGACGCCCTCCGGGTCTCCCCGGCGTCGGTGGCGGTGTCCCTGAAGTCCCTGGAGCGGAGGGGCTACGTGGAAAAGCACCCCGGACAGGGCGACCAGCGCCGGAAGGCGGTGGGGCTCACCGACAAGGGGCGGGCGGCCCTGGACGGGTGCGTCCAGGTCTTTGCGTACGTGGACCAAACGATGTTCGAGGGCTTTACGCCCCGGGAGATGGAGCAGGTCCGGGCCTTCCAGCAGCGGATGCTCCAAAATCTCCGCGCCTGTCTTCCAACGGAAAGGATGGACTGTTCATGCTGAAAAAACTCTTCCCCTATCTGGGGGGATACCGGCGGCTGGCCCTGGTCACGCCGCTGCTGATGATCCTGGAGGTGGCCTGCGAGCTGGCCCTCCCCCGGTTCATGGCCAACATCGTGGATGTGGGCATCGCCTCCGGCGACCTGAACTACATCCTGAAGATGGGCGGCATCATGCTGGTGCTGGCGGTGTGCAGCATGCTCTGCGGCATGTTCGGGGCCAAATTCGCCGCCACCGTGGGCCAGGGCTTCGGCGCCAACCTGCGCCGGGACCTCTACGACAAGATCCAGGAGTTCTCCTTCGCCGACATCGACCGCTTCTCCTCCGCCTCCCTCATCACCCGCATCACCAACGACGTCAACGCCATCCAGATGATGGTGACCATGGCCCTGCGCCTGCTGGTCCGGGCGCCGGTGATGCTGGTGGCCGCTCTGGCGGTGGCCATCAGCATCAACTGGGAGCTGGCGGTGGTGATGCTGGTGACCATCCCCCTGCTGGTCATCGCCATCGGGGTGCTCATGGGGGTGTGCAACCGGCTCTTCCAGGCCCTCCAAAAGCGCATCGACGCCCTCAACGGCACCGTGCAGGAAAACCTGGTGGCCATCCGGGTGGTGAAGGCCTTCGTCCGGGAGGGCTATGAAAAGACCAAGTTCCAGCGCGTCAACGACGCCCTCACCAAGGCCAACATCGGCGTGAGCATGCGGATCATCGCCATGCTCCCCATCATGATGATCGCCATGAACGGGGCCACCGCCGCCGTGCTCTACCTGGGCGGCAGCCAGGTCATCGGCGGGGAGATGCTCATCGGCGACCTCTCCTCTTTTATCACCTATATCTTCCAGATCCTCATGAGCGTCATGATGCTGGGCATGAGCTTCCTCCAGCTCTCCCGGTCCATCGCCTGCGCCCGCCGCATCGACGAGGTGCTGGAGACCCGGCCCTCCATCACCGACGGCCCCCTCTCCCCCGCCGACCTGCCCGAGGCCAGGGGCCGGGTGGAGTTTCAGAACGTGGACTTCAAGTACGACGCCGGCGGCACCGGGGAGAACGTGCTCTCCGGCATCGACCTCACCATCCGTCCCGGCGAGTTCCTGGCCGTGGTGGGGGGTACCGGCACCGGCAAGTCCTCCCTGGTCAACCTGATCCCCCGGTTCTACGACGTCTCCGGCGGCGCGGTGCTGCTGGACGGGGTGGACGTGCGGGACTACCCCCTGGAGGAGCTCCGGGGGCGCATCGGCGTGGTCCTCCAGAACAACGTCCTCTTCACCGGCACCATCCGGGAAAACCTCCTCTGGGGCCGGGCCGACGCCACCGAGGAGGAGATGATCCAGGCCGCCAAGAACGCCCAGGCCTACGACTTCGTCATGTCCTTCCCCGACGGCTTCGACACCCAGATGGCCCAGGGGGGCACCAACGTCTCCGGCGGCCAGAAGCAGCGGCTGTGCATCGCCCGGGCCATGCTCCGCCACCCGGCGGTCCTCATCCTGGACGACTCCACCTCCGCCGTGGACACCGCCACCGACGCCAAGATCCGCCAGTCCTTCAAGGAGAACCTGGCGGGGACCACCGTCATCATCATCGCCCAGCGCATCTCCTCCGTGCGGGAGGCCGACCGCATCCTGGTGCTGGACGACGGCAGGATCGCCGACCTGGGCACCCATGACGAGCTCATGGCCCGGTGCGGCATCTATCAGGAGATCTACCAGTCTCAGCAGGAAGGGGTGCAGGAAGCATGAGCCAGCAGAACAACAAGATGCCCGGTCCCGGCGGTCCCGGCGGTCCCGGAGGCCGGGGGGGCTTCCAGAAGCCCAAGAACCTGGGCAAGACCATCGCCCGGCTCATGGGCTATCTGGCCCGGCGGAAATGGCCTCTGCTCATCGTCCTGGTCTGCCTTCTGGGGTCGGTGCTCACCAACATCGCCGGCGGGGCCTACGCCTCTCCCGCCGGCCTGGCCGCCGACGTGGCCAAGCTCCTGGGTATCTACGCCCTGGGCTGGGTGTGCACCTACGCCCAGTCGGGCATCATGGTCCAGCTGGCCCAGCGGGGCACCAACCGGCTGCGCAAGGAGCTCTTCGACCACCTCCAGACCCTCCCCCTCTCCTACTTTGACAAGCACCCCCACGGCGACCTCATGAGCCGCTTCACCAACGACGCCGACAACGTCCAGCTGGCCCTGGAGCAGAGCGTGGTCTCCCTCTTCTCCAGCGCCCTCATGTTCGCCGGCATCGTGGTGGTCATGCTGGTGGTGAGCCCCCTCCTCTTCCTGGTGTCGGTCTTCACCCTAGGGAGCACCTTCCTGGTGTTCAAGGTCTTCGGCGGCCGGTCCCGGCGGTACTACCGCCAGCAGCAGGCCGACCTGGGCGACATGAACGGCAACATCCAGGAGACCATCGAGGGGCTCAAGGTGGTCAAGGCCTTCACCCACGAGGAGGCGGCCAAGGACCTCTTCGGCCGTCTCAACCGGCGCTACCGGGATTCGGCCACGGCGGCCAACTTCTACTCCACCGCCATCATGCCCATCGCCATGAACATCATGAACATCGGCTACGCCCTCACCGCCGCCTTCGGCGGGGTGCTCTCCATCGTCATGGGGCTGCCCCTGGGCTCCTTCACCCTCTACCTCAACTACTGCCGCCAGGTGGGCCAGCCCCTCAACCAGATCTCCCAGCAGCTCACCACCATCCTCTCCGCCCTGGCCGGCGCCGAGCGGATCTTCGCCTGCATGGACGAGACCCCGGAGGTGGACGAGGGCTTCGTCACCCTGGTGCCCGCCGAGAAGGACGCCAACGGCACCCTCTCCCAGCTCTCCGGGGGTCATCCCCACACCTGGGCCTGGAAGGTCCCCCGCTCCGGGGCCATGGCTCTGGTGCCCGCCCTGCTCCAGGACGACGGGACCATTCTGGAGCTGGGCCAGGCGGAGCGGACGGCGGAGGGCCTGAAGCTCCTCCCCCCCAATGTGGACTCGGAGGAGGGCATCTGGGCCGCCGTCTCCCCCGACGGCGCCCTGACCGAGATCACCGACCTGGCCGCTCTGGCCGGCCACGGCTGGGCCTGGAAGTACCCCGGCCCCGACGGCAGGGCCAGCCTCCACATGATCCGGGGCACCGTCCGCAACGTGCCCGGGGAGGACTACTGCCTCACCGAGCTCAAGGGGGCGGTGCGGTTCACCCACGTGAATTTCTCCTACGTCCCCGGCAAGCGCATCCTCAAGGATGTGAGCGTCTACGCCAATCCCGGCCAGAAGATCGCCTTCGTGGGCTCCACCGGCGCGGGCAAGACCACCATCACCAACCTCATCAACCGCTTCTATGAGATCGAGGACGGCGTCATCACCTACGACGGCATCGACGTCAAGGCCATCAAAAAGGACGACCTGCGCCGCTCCCTGGGGGCGGTGCTCCAGGACACCCACCTCTTCACCGGCACCGTCATGGACAACATCCGCTACGGCCGTCTGGAGGCCAGCGACGAAGAGTGCGTGGAGGCCGCCAGGATCGCCGGGGCCGACTCCTTCATCCGCCGCCTGCCCGAGGGCTACCAGACCATGGTCACCGGGGACGGGGCCAACCTGTCCCAGGGCCAGCGGCAGCTGCTGGGCATCGCCCGGGCGGCGGCGGCCGACCCGCCGGTGATGATCCTGGACGAGGCCACCTCCTCCATCGACACCCGCACCGAGCGGATCATCCAGCAGGGCATGGACGCCCTCATGGAGGGGCGGACCGTCTTTGTCATCGCCCACCGGCTCTCCACCGTCCGCAACTCCAACGCCATCATGGTGCTGGAGGGGGGACAGATCATCGAGCGGGGCGACCACGACGACCTCCTGGCCCAGAAGGGCCGCTACTACCAGCTCTACACCGGCGGCGCCGAGCTGGAGTGACCCGGCCCGCGTCCCGTCCCCGTTGAAACGCCCGCTCCTTTCATTGCGCAAAACAAAGCCCTCGATTCGGTCTGAATCGAGGGCTTCATTTGTGTCAAAAAAAGCGGTGCAAGGCGGCAAAGGCGCCGGTTTACGGAGCCAGCAGGTGGCAGGCGGCGAAATGGCCCGGCGACACCTGGCGGTCGGCGGGCAGGGTCTGCCGGCACACCTCCATGCACCTGGGGCAGCGGTCGTGGAAGGGGCAGCCCTTGGGGGGATCGGCGGGGTTGGGCACGTCGCCGTCCAGATGGATGCGCACCTTCTCCTCGGCGGGGTCCCGCTTGGGGATGGCGGAGAGGAGGGCCTGGGTGTAGGGGTGGGCGGGGTGGCGGTAGACCTCCTCGGTCTCCCCCTGCTCCACGATCCGGCCCAGGTACATGATGCCCACCCGGTTGCTGATGTGGCGCACCACGTTGAGGTCGTGGCTGATGAAGAGGTAGGAGAGCTTCAGCTCCTTTTGCAGGGACATGAGCAGATTGAGGATCTGGGACTGGATGGACACGTCCAGGGCGCTCACCGGCTCGTCGGCCACCACGAACTTGGGCTTGCAGATGAGGGCCCGGGCGATGGAGATGCGCTGCCGCTGCCCGCCGGAGAACTGGTGGGGGTAGCGCTCCAGCTGCTCCGGGGCGAGCCCCACGGCGGCGGACATCCACAGCACCTGCTCCTCCAGCTCCTTGGGGGAGAGGCTGAAGTGGGTGAGCAGCGGCTCTTCCAGCAGCCGCCGCACCGTCATTCTGGGGTTGAGGGAGGCGTAGGGGTCCTGAAAGACCAGCTGCATGTCCCGGCGCCGGCGGCGCATGGCCTCCTGGCCCAGGGCGCACAGGTCGGAGCCCTGGAAAAGGATCTGTCCGCCGGTGGGCTCGATGAGCCGGAGGATGGTGCGGCCGGTGGTGGACTTGCCGCAGCCCGACTCCCCCACCAGGCCGAAGGTCTCCTGCTCCCGGATGGTGAAGGAGACGTCCTCCACGGCGTGGACGTAGCCCACCGCCTTGCGCATGAGACCGCCCCGGATGGGGAAATAGGTCTTGAGGTTTTGGACCTCCAGAAGGACGCTGTGCTCGCTCATTGGGCCGCCTCCTCTCTTGTGATGCCGGTGTGGAGCCAGCAGCGGCACTTGTGCCCGTGGGAGACCTCCACCAGCTTGGGGGCCTGCTCCCGGCAGATGGACATGCAGTGCTCACAGCGGTCGGCGAACCGGCAGCCGGCGCTGAAGTTTCCGGCGGTGGGCACCGTGCCCCGGATGGCGTAGAGCTCCTTCTGGGCCCCGCCCAGGGAGGTCACCGAGCGCAGGAGCCCCACGGTATAGGGGTGGGCGGTGTTGTGGAAGATCTCGTCCACGCCGGCCTCCTCCACCACCTGACCGGCGTAGAGGACGGCCACCTGCTCGCAGGTCTCGGCGATGACGCCCAGGTCGTGGGTGATCATGATGACCGAGGTGTCGTAGATCTCCCGGAGCTCGTTCATCAGGTCCAGGATCTGGGCCTGGATGGTCACGTCCAGGGCGGTGGTGGGCTCGTCGGCGATGAGGAGCCGGGGATTGTTGATGAGGGCGATGGCGATCATCACCCGCTGGAGCATGCCGCCGGAGAGGTGGTGGGGATAGTCGGTCAGGATCTGCTCCGGACGGGGGATCTTGACCTTTTTCAGCATGTCCAGGGCGGCCTCGTGCATCTGGGCCTTGTTCATGTCGGTGTGGAAGCGCAGGGACTCCACGATCTGGTCCTCGATGGTGTACATGGGGTCCAGGGCGGTCATGGGCTCCTGAAAGATCATGGAGATGTCCTTGCCCCGGAGCTTTTGCAGCTCCTTTTTGGAGAGCTTGAGCAGATCGGTCTCGCTGCCGTCGCTCCGCTGGAACCGGATGACGCTCCCCCTGCCCACGGAGAGGGGAAAGGACAGCAGGCCCATGATGCTCGAGCAGGTGATGCTCTTGCCGCAGCCGGACTCCCCCACCACGCCGAAGTTCTGCTTTTTGTCGATGTTCAGGTCGATGCCCTCCACCAGCTTCACCGGACGCCGGCGCTTGCCGCGGCTCAGGTCGATGGAGAGGTTCCGCATTTCCAGAAGATGTTCCATATCGGCTGACCCTCCCGTCATGTCTTGAGCTTGGGGTCCAGCACATCCCGGAGGCTGTCGCCCAGAATATTGAAGAGAAGGATGGTGACGACGATGAAGAGGATGGGGAAGAGGGCCGTCCAGGGGGCCTGCTCCATGTAGCTGCGGGCCTCGGAGAGCATGGAGCCCCAGGAGGGGTCGGGGGGCTGGATGCCCAGGCCCAGGAAGCTCATGCTGGCCTCGGTGAGGATGGCGCTGGAGAGGGCCAGGGTGGCCTGGACGGTGAAGGGGGCCACCACGTTGGGGGAGATGTGGCGGATGAGGATGGCCCCGGTCCGCACCCCCACGCTCCGGGCGTTGGAGACGTATTCCAGCCCCTTGGCGGAGATGACGGCGGCCCGGACGGTGCGGGCAAAGACGGGGATGTTGACGATGCCGATGGCCACCATGGTGGGACCGATGCCCCGGCCCAGCACGGCGGAGATGAAAATGGCCAGCAGGATGGAGGGGAAGGCGAACAGGATGTCCATGACGCACATGATGACCCGGTCCACCGGCCCTTCAAAATAGCCGGCGACGAGGCCCAGCACATACCCGGCGGTGGCGCCGATGCCCACGGCGATGATGCCCACCTCCAGGGAGACCCGGGCGCCGTAGAGGATGCGGCTGAAGATGTCCCGGCCGTAGTTGTCGGTGCCGAACCAGTGCTCGGCGCAGGGGGCCAGCTTGGGCATGGCCACCATCTGCTCCGGGTCGTAGGGGGCGGCCAGGGGGGCGATGACGGCCAGCAGGATCAGCAGCAGGACGCCGATGATGCCGACGCGCCCCATGGGGTCCTTCCAGAGGTCCCGAATGGTCTGAAGTAGATGTCTCATGGCGCACCTCCGGCTTAGTCGTAGGAGATCCGGGGATCGATGTAGGAGTAGAGCAGGTCCGTGACCAGATTCACCAGCACATAGACGAAGGCGATGAAGAGGACGCAGCCCTGGACCACCGGATAATCCCGTTGGTTGATGCCGGTGAGGGTCATCTGGCCCAGGCCCGGCAGGGAGAAGATCTGCTCGACGATGACGGCGCCCCCCAGCAGGGAGCCGATCTGCATGCCCACCAGGGTGATGATGGGGATGAGCGCGTTGCGGAGGACGTGCCGGAAGATGGCCACCCGCTCGCTGGCGCCCTTGGCCCGGACCGTCCGGACAAAGTCCTGCCGCAGGACCTCCAGGACGGAGGAGCGGGTCATCCGCATCACCGAGCCGGCGATGGAGACCCCCAGAATGGAGGCGGGGAGGATCATGATCTGGAGGTTGCGGATGGGGTCCTCGAAAAAGCCCACATAGCCCAGGGGGGAGAAATAGTTAAAGACCAGGGAGAGGAAGAGGATGAGCAGGATGGAGAGGGCGAAGTTGGGGACGGAGACGCCCAGCAGGGCAAAGACCCGGACGAACCGGTCGGCCATGGAGTTGCGCTTCACGGCGGCCAGGATGCCCAGGGGGATGGCGATGATCCAGGAGATGATGGCGGCCAGGATGGTGAGCTCGGCGGTGACCTTGAACCGGGTGAGGATCTGGGGCAGGATGGGCTCGCCGGTGCGGATGGACTCGCCGAAATCCCCCCGGAGGACCCCGCCGATCCAGTCCAGGTACTGGACCACGTAGGGGCGGTCCAGCCCGTAGATCTCCCGCAGCTGCTCCCGCAGCTCGGGGGTGGCGTCCACCCCCAGGATGCCGGAGATGACGTCGCCGGGGATCATCTTCATCACGGCGAAAATGAGCACGCTGATGCCGAACAGCACGGGGATGAGCTGCAAAAGCCGGCGGATCACATAGGTTTTCATGGTATCACTCTCCCTATCGCGCAGAGACGCTGAACGTTTGGATCAAGGGCTGACCATGGTCCCCAGGAGCGCTGGGCGGGCCGTGGTCAGCCCTCCATCGGAAAAGAGGAAGGAGGCGGCGGGAGCAAGGGTCTCCCACCGCCTCCCTGTTTCATGGTTACTGGGTCAGATAGGTGTCGCGGAAGTTGCTGGAATCGGCGGCGGAGGGGGAGAAGCCGTGGACGCTGGTGCTGGTGACGAAGTACTTCATGGGGCTGGCGATGCACAGCTTGGTGCAGTCGTCGATGCAGATCTCCTGGGCCTCGTTGTAGTACTCCTCCCGCTGGGCCTCATCGGTGGTGGCGAGGCCCAGGGCGCACAGCTCGTCCACCCGCTCGTTGGAGAAGCCGAACACGTTGGCGCTGGCGCCGGTGCCGAAGAAGAAGGAGATGGAGCGGTTGGGGTCGGTGCCGGCGCCGTCGTTGACCACCATCAGGTCAAAGCCGGCCTCGGGGGTGCTCATCTTGCCCCAGATGTCCACGTACTCGCCGGACTCCAGGTTGGTGATCTCCACGTCGATGTAGATCTGGGAGAGCTGCTGCTCGATGACCACGGCGGCCTGGCGCAGGGAGTCCATCAGACCGGCGGCCAGGGTCAGGGTCAGGCGGTTGGAGTCGCTGTATCCGGCGGCCTCCATGAGGGCCTTGGCCTTGTCCACGTCATACTGGTAGAGGTCCATGGTGGACACGTCCAGGGACCAGTGGCCCAGTCCGGGGGGCACCATGGAGCAGACGGAGGCCTGGCCGTTGTAGACGATGTTGATGATGGCCTGGCGGTCTAGGGCGTAGCTCATGGCCTGGCGGACGTTCTTGTCCTGAAGGGCGGGGGTGGACAGGTTGCAGCCCACGGCGATGTAGTCGTTGGTCTGGTAGCCCAGGACGGACAGGTTTTCCTCGGCCTCGGCGGCGGTGACGTTGGTGGAGGAGAGGTTGGCGATGTCGATCTCGCCGGTGCGCAGGGCGGCCAGGCGGGCGCTCTCATCGCCGATGAGGTAGTAGGTGATGCCGCCCAGCTGCACCCGGTCGGCCTCCCAGTAGTCCTCGAACTTGGCGAGCTCCACGTAGTTGTCGGGGAGCCAATCGACCAGCTGGAAGGGGCCGGTGCCGCCGTCGGCCCGCATGAGGTCGCCGTTCTCGTCGATGACGTCCTTGTCCACGATGGCGCCGTAGTTGTTGCTCAGGGCGTTCAGGAAGGCGGCGTTGGGGGCCTCCAGGGTGAACTTGACGGTGTAGGTGTCGGTGGCCTCCACGGAGGCGATGCCGCCGTAGTAGCTGGCGGAGCTGCCCAGCGCGCCGATGTCGCCGGCTTCGGTACGGCCCAGGACCCGGTTGAAGGAGTAGACCACATCCTCGGCGGTCATCTCCCGGCCGGAGTGGAACTTGACCCCCTGGCGGAGATAGAAGATGTAGGTCACGTCGTCGGGGATCTCCCAGCTCTCGGCCAGCTCGCCGTAGAAGGTCATGTCGGCGTTGGTGGAGACCAGGGTCTCATAGAGCTGATTGATGACCCGGAGGGAGGCCTCCTCAGAGACGGTGTGAGGGTCGAAGCCGGTGGGCTCGGAGTCGGTGCCGAAGCGCAGGATGCCGCCCTCCACGGGAGCGGCGGGCTCGCCGGTGGTCTCGGCGGCGCCGGTCTCGGCGGGAGCCGAAGGTTCGGTGCTGTCGCCGCCGCAGCCGGCCAGAACGCCCATGAGCATGGCGCCGGCAAGAGACAGGGACAGCCATTTCTTCACGTTCTTCATGTTATGACCTCTTTTCCTCATAGAATTCGTATTTTACAAGGGGTGTCCCTTGCTCATACCACGGGGGGCGGGGTGCGGCCCAGCAGGGCGTAGTGGACGGCCCGGCGGAACTCGTTGGAGTTTCCGGGGGGCTCCCCCTCCGGGCGGTAGAACTTGTTGGTGAGGATGACGGCCCCCAGGCCGTGCTTCCGGCTCACCCACAGGCTGGTGCCCGTAAAGCCGGTGTGGCCGCAGCCGTCGGGGAAGGTCTCGCTCTTGTCGAAGCCCAGCCCCCGGCCGCAGACGGTGGTGTCCATGGCCCGGAGGAAGCTGGGGGCCTGGGTGGTGAGGAAGAACTGGCCCAGCCGGCTCAGGGCGCCGGCGGAGGCAAAGACCCCGGCGTGGCCGCTGGCCCCCTGCCAATAGTAGTAGGCGTTGCCGTCGTTGCAGCTGCCCCGGACGGCCGCCCCGTCGGGCCGCCAGCCGGCAAAGGAGAGGCCCCGCTCGGCGCACATGCGCCGCTCGATCTGGTTGCCCAGGCAGGAGGGGGCGCACAGGGCCGGGTCCACCGGGCCGTAGGCCATCTCGGTGATGCCCAGGGGGACCTTGATATACCGCTCCAGCCCCTCCCGCAGGGTGAGGCCGGTGACGTGGGTGAAGATGAGCCCCAGCAGCATGAAATTGAGGTCGCTGTACGCCATGCCGGGTTCCGCCGGGGTGGTGGACAGCACGTGCTCCAGCACGGTGAAGAAGTCCCGCCCGTCGGCGTAGAAGGGGTACCAGGGGACAATGCCCGAGGTGTGGGTCATGAGCCGCTCCACCGTCACCCCCTCCAGCCGCCGCCGGGTCACCGGGCCGGGCCCCTCCGGCGGCAGGAGGCGGAGCGCCGGGTCCTCCGGGGCCAGACGGCCCTCCTCCATGGCGGAGAGGAGCAGGGTGGTGCAGATGAGCTTGCTCACCGAGGCCAGGTCGAACCAGGTCTCCGCCGTCACGGCCCCGTAGGCCTTCCGGTAGAGGGTGCGGCCGCCGTCAAAAACCTGGCACACCGCCGAGGGATAGTACCCCCTGGCCCGATAGTCCTCCAAAATGCGGTCGATCACGGCGTAATCCGTGGCCGCTCCCCCCTCTCGATAATGCGTGCGGAACAAAGCCGAACGCCTTGAAAGCCAAGGCTTTCAAGGCCAAATGGCTTTGTTCAGGCGCAAGGGTTTTGGATGATTTCGCCCAAACCCCCTGCACCTTCCACTGGCGCGCCTGAACGCACCAGTGGAAATACGCATTGCAGCAATGGCTGAATTCCATAAAAGCGGCTCTTGTGCGCCGCTTTTATGGAACTGCGCGGCTGCCGCCGCGGGGATCAACCGATGTTCGGTTGATCCAGCAGACATGCGATAGCAAAAAGGGCCCCCTATTCCACACCATATGGCTCAGGAATACATGGCCGCGGAACAGGCGGGACCCGTGTGGGTTTTTGTGCTTCTTGAGGAATATGGTAGCATATTCGAAATGTAATTTCAAGAAAAATCACGAAACATGTAAAATTTTATTCCCGCTGGAAGGCCCGGATCAGCGCACGGGTCTGGCGGAGGTTTTCCTGGGTCCGCTCCGGGTCGTGCTTGGCGATGCCCAAATACAGCAGGTCCAGGATGAGCAGGGCCGAGGTCCGGGAGGTCATGGCCCCCACCCGGAACTCCCGCTCCTCCCCCGGGACGCACAGCAGGTAGTCGGCCAGCCGGGCCAGGGTGTTGCGGTTGGCCTGGGTGATGGCGATGACCTGGCTCCCCCGCTCCTTGGCGGCCCGGGCGGCCAGCACCGTCTCCAGGGTCTCCCCGGAGTAGCTCACGGCGATGACGATGTCCTCGGGGCCCAGCAGGGAGGCGGTGGCCAGGTTGGTGTGGACGTCGGAGTGGTAGAAGGCGGGGATGCCGATGCGGGAGGCCTTGTAGAGGAAGTCCATGGCCACCAGCCCGGAGGCGCCCACGCCGAAGAGGTGGATGCGACGGCCGGCGCAGATGGCCTCCACCGCCTGGGAGAGGACCGAGACGTTGAGCATCTGGTAGGTCAGGGAGGTGTTGCGCAGGTGGATGCGCTCGGCCTTGCGGACGATGGTCTCCATGTCGTCGTTGTCCCGGATGGCCGACTGAAAGGCGTCGGGCTCCTCCTGGCCGGACTCCCGGGCCAGCTCCAGCTTCAGGGCGGTGAAGCCCTTGAAGCCCAGGCGCTTGGACAGGCGGATCACCGCCGCCGGAGAGGCGCCGCACTGCTCGGCCAGGGTCTTGGCGCTCATATGGATGACCTCCCGGCTGTGGTCCAGGAGATAGCGGGCCAGCCGGGCCTCGGTTTCGGTCAGATTCCCCAGGCACTCTTTGATATAAAGTGTACAACTCAAGCCGGAACGCCCCCTTATCTTTTGTCAGTATAGCAAAAATAGAGGGGGAAGTCCATAGGATTTAAAATTTTGTTTCAAAGTCGGGGAAAGAAAATGAAATATTGTTGACAACCGGGGGGAGATGGGATAGTCTGAGAGGGAAACGAGTATTTGGAGGTGGTCCGATGGACAACTATCTGGCCGGCCTGGCCACGGAGGGGGTCAATCCGGAGACCCGAGGCATCGACGCCTGCTCCACGGAGGAGATGGTGGCCCTCATCAACCGCCAGGACGCTCTGGTGGCCGGGGCGGTAGGGGCCGAGGGGGGCCGCATCGCCCAGGCGGTGGACCTCATCTACCAGTGCCTGCGCCGGGGCGGGCGGCTCATCTACCTGGGGGCCGGGACCTCCGGCCGGCTGGGGGTGCTGGACGCCTCCGAGTGCGTGCCCACCTTCGGGGTGGACCCGGACATGGTCCAGGGCTACATCGCCGGGGGCGACATCGCCCTGCGCCATCCGGTGGAGGGCTGCGAGGACAGCGAGGCCGACGGCGAGGCCCTGGTGGAGGAACTGGCCGTGGGTCCCGACGACGCGGTGGTGGGCATCACCGCCAGCGGCGGCGCCCCCTATGTGCTGGCCGCCCTGCGGCGGGCCAGGGAGCGGGGGAGCGTCACCATCGGCCTGTGCACCAACGCCGGCTCCCGGCTGGAGCAGGTGTGCGATGTGACCATCGCCCCCCTGGTGGGGCCTGAGGTCATCTCCGGCTCCACCCGGATGAAGTCGGGCACGGCCCAGAAGATGGTCCTCAACATGCTCAGCACCTGCGCCATGATCAAGCTGGGCAAGGTCTACGGCAACCTGATGGTGGACCTGAAGGCCAGCAACAAAAAGCTGCGGGACCGGGCGCTGCGCCTGCTCATCCACGCCACCGGCCTCGCCCCGGAGGAGGCGGCGGCGCGCCTGGAGGAGGCGGGGGGCCACGTCAAGCTGGCCATTTTGATGGAGAAGCGGGGGCTGGGCCGGGCGGAGGCCCAGGCGCTGCTGGACCGCTGCGAGGGCCGCCTGGCCCAGGCCATCGAGGCGGGAGAGGAGGGGTAGCGCCGTGCTGGAGGAGCTGCGGAACAAGCCGGTCCGCCGGGTGGTGGGACTCATGTCGGGCACCTCGGTGGACGGCATCGACGCCGCCCTGGTGGAGCTCAGCGGCAGTGACGAGACGCCGGAGGTCCGCCTCCTGGCCTTTGAGGACAAGCCCTGGCCGGCGAGGGTGCGGGAGAAGATCTTCGCCCTCTTCCGGCCTGAGACGGCCACGGTGGACAAGATCGGGTACATGAACTTCCTCCTGGGGGAGCTCTACGCCCAGTCGGTGATCTCAGTGGTGGAGAAGGCGGGGCTCACCCTGGCCGACGTGGACCTCATCGGCTCCCACGGCCAGACCATCTGGCACGCGCCGGAGCCCCGGGCGGAGGACGGCTTCCCGGTGCGCTTCACCGTGCAGATCGGGGAGGGAGCGGTGATCGCGGAGCGGACGGGCATCCCCACGGTGTCCGACTTCCGGGTGGCCGACATGGCCGCCGGCGGCCAGGGGGCGCCCCTGGTGCCCTTCACCGAATATCTCCTCTACCGCCGTCCGGGGGAGACCGTCCTCCTCCAGAACATCGGCGGCATCGGCAACATGACCGTCCTCCCCGGGGACGAGGGTCCCGGGGCGGTGTACGCCTTTGACACCGGCCCGGGCAATATGGTCATCGACGCCGTGGTGAGCGCCCTCACCGGCGGGGAACGGACCTACGACGCCGGCGGCGCCATGGCGGCCGAGGGCAAGGTGGACCAGGGGCTGCTGGGGCTGCTCCGGCAGGACCCCTATTACGCCCTTCCCCTGCCCAAGAGCACGGGCCGGGAGCGCTTCGGCGTCCAGTACGTGGGTCAGATCCTGGACTACGGGCGGAGCCACGGGCTGTCCGGCGCCGACCTGGCGGCCACCGTCACCGACCTCACCGCCTGGTCCATTGCCGACGCCTATGAGCGGTATGTCCTGCCCCGGCGGCGGGCCGGAGAGCTGGTGGTGGGGGGCGGCGGAAGCTACAACGCCGCCCTGATGGGCTTTTTGCGGGAGCGCTTCGCCCCATGGGGCATCCGGGTCCGCACCCAGGAGGACCTGGGCTGGAGCAGCGACGCTAAGGAGGCGGTGGCTTTCGCCATCCTGGCCGACTGCCGGGCCAGAGGGAAGGCCAACGTACTCCCCGGCGTCACCGGAGCCGTCCGGGCCGCCGTCATGGGCAAGCTCTCGCTGCCGTCGGAAAGGGGGACGCCGTCATGGAGCTGAGACTGGAAAAATCGGGACCGGCGCCGCCGGAGGACTGCGCCGCCCTCTTCTACGGAAGCGCCATATACGAGCGGTATTTTCAGGGCGGAGACCGGCTGGAGCGGGCGCTGTGCCGGGCGGCGGAGCGGGGAGAGCTCTACCTGGCCCGGACCGATACCGGCGAGCTGGCCGGCGCCATGCGGGTGGTGATGGACGGCTTTTGCGGGCTCTACCCCTACCTGTGCCTCATCGGGGTGGGGGAGGCGTACCGGAGCCGGGGCGTGGGGAGCTTCCTCATGGACCGCCTGGAGGAGATGGGCCGGGCCGCCGGCGCCCGCCGGGTGAGCCTGATGGTCAGCGATTTCAACACCGGCGCCCAGGCGTTCTACCGCCGCCGGGGCTACTGGCTGCTGGGGGACCTGCCGGACGGGGCCAGACCCGGGATCACCGAGCGGGTCATGCTCAAGGACCTGACGCCGCCCCAGGGGAAGCCCCGCGGGTAACGGCGGCAAAAAGGCCCCGCGGGCTCCGAGGCGGCGGCGGAGCCGCCGGCGCAGCTCGCACAGCGGTACCAGACGGTGAAACGAACCGGCCGTCTGGATTAGGGCGGCCTATACTGGTCTTGCTTTTGCCTTTAATTCACACCTCAATTTTAAGCAAAAAGAAGGGCTTTGGAAACCCTTTTGGGATTCCAAAACCCTTCTTTTGTTGATGGGCCTATTTTGCGACGGGTCCATTGCCATTCTCTGGGTCCATGATGTGTCTCCGCGCTCTGGGAGCCTTCTCCATGGGCGGCCGTCAGCTTATTCCCATCAGCAGGCAGGCGAGAACGCAGGAAAAAACGTTGCAGATCAGATTGACCCTGGTGTTGTCCAGGGACCGCGACCCCTTGACCAGCTTTGTGGGCATCTGGCAATGGCGCTCCTGCTCGGTCCGCTTTGCGCAGACGCCGCATTGATACTGGGCCTGAAATTTGGAGCCCAGAAAGCTGTCCAGCATGATCCCGGCAAAGGAGGAGACGAGGATGACGAGCAGGCCGCGCAGGTCCGCCCCATACACGCAGAGGTAGATCGCTCCGGAATAGAGGCAGATGACGAGGGCGGCTCCGGTGCCCAGCGCGCTCACGCCGCCGGAGACCCCTCTGGGGACGGGCTTGAAGGTGCAGATATCCAGCGACTCCGCTTTTGAGAGGACCCCGACGTCGGACGCGGCGCTGTCCCCGAAGGTCTCGGCGATGGTGGCGAAGTAGGCCACCAGGAACATCTCGCTCTTTGTTATGCCGTAGGCGGCCACGGCCACCACCGCCGTCAGGCAGTTGGCGATGAGCTGCCGCTCGTTCCGCGCCCCGTACTCCTTGTTCATGCTGGAAAAGATCTTCTCCGTTTTGCCGCGCAGGCACTTTTCGGCCCCGATGATCACGCAGAAGAGCAGCATCAGGGAGAGATAGCTTTTCAGCCCCCCGAAATAATATAAAACGAAGATCAGGACGAACAGCAGGTAGGAGGCGGGAAGATTCAAGACCCGGAATTTAACGGAGATCCCAAACATGAATCCGCCGACGGCAGCGCTGAGCAGCAGATGGGGGAGGCTTTCCCCCGTCAGAAGGATATAGGCTGCCGCGTATACCACGGCGGGGATGGCGATATTGTCGTAGTCGCCGACGAAGAGCTCGGTGGCGGCGCAGAGGACCGCCAGAGAGCAGATCTCCCAAACGTGCAGGCCGACGCCGAAGAAGCCCTTCAGAATGAGCATGCCCAGAACGCAGGCCACGAAGCAGGCCAGCGTTCCCTGCATCGACTTTTTCTTGTAGATGCGCCTGGTGCCATAGCGGGAGCCGATGATGTTGGCCGCGGCGTCGCCGCAGCACAGGCACACCATGGCGACGCCGAAGACGTCGAACCGCAGGGGATCGTGATATCCGAGCACGGCCATGACGAGCATGCTCAGGTTGTAATACACGGTCCCCAAAGAGCCGTTTTCCCGTTCGACAAAGCGGACCTTCATTTTCGTCGTCGCCACGGTCAGCAGGACAAAGCTGCACGAGATCAAAACCGGATGGATGGTGGCCGGAAAAAACAGCTTGTAGAGCACCCAGCTCCATCCCGCGCAGATATGGATGATGTTGCGGGAGATCTCGTTGTTTCGGAAGCGCTTGCTGACCACAAACGCTCCCCCCATTACCAGCAGCAGGTAGAGATATCGAGTCCACCACCGCCGGGATCAGCGGCATGGTGCACATGTGCCCTGCGTTTCCGCCGGACTCCATGCCTTCCGCGATCACCGCGGTGACCCCCGCCGCCTCCATCTTCTTGGCCTGGCGCGGGCTGGCCACCACCGGGAGGACATGGACGCCCGCCTCCCGGAGCATGGGCATGAACCGCTCCGGGCTGCCCGCTCCGGTGGTGATGGCCTGGATGCCCTCCTTGCACAGGTAGTCCATCAGCTCGTCGATGATGGGCGCCACCAGGGTGACATTGACGCCGAAGGGCTTCTTCGTCAGGCGCTTGCACTCCTGGATCCCCTCGCGCACAGCTCCGAGGTCGTTGACGTAGAGCCCGGTGGCGTAGACGCCGAAGGCGCCCGCCTCAGAGATCGCCGCCGTGAACGCCGGATCGGAGACCCCCGTCATGGCACCGCCGATGATGGGATATTTGCAGCCTAAAATGCCGGTGAGATCAAAACTCATTGTAAGCCTCCTCTCCGCTCCGCAGAGGGAGCGCGTTTGCCATTACTCGCTGAACAGCTTCCAGCGGCCGAAGATGATGCGCTGCATATCCACCACGCCTTCGATCTGGGTGGACTGGGCGGCGTCGCGCATGCAGCGCTCCACCTCGTACTCCTTGGCGGGGCCGTAGGCGCCCATCACGGCCAGGGCGGAGTGGCACACGTCCACGCTGGTGTCGCTGACGTAGGCCTTCACCAGGGCGCTCTGGGCCAGAACGGCGTCGCGCTTGGAGATGTCGTCGGACATCTCGGCCAGGTGATAGACCAGATACTTGCTGGCCTCGCACTTGGCGGCGATGTCGGCGATCCGGGTCTGGATGGTGGGGAACTTGGAAATGGCCTTGTCGCGGTGGATCTTCTCCTCGGCGTACTTCACCGCCAGCTCATAGGCCCGCTCCATGTTGCCCACGTAGCTGGCGCTCAGGCCCAGCTTGCTGAAGGCGATCAGATTCTTCAGGACCTTGAAGCCGTTGCCGATGCCGCCGATCAGGTTGGCCTTGGGCACCCGGATGTTGTCCATGAAGATGTCGTACACCGGGCTGCCGATATAGCCCATCATCTCCCAGGCGTTGGAGAGGGAGTAGCCGTAATATGATCGGTCAGAACTCAATAGGTGCGCAGGCGGGCCTGCTCCATCACGATGTCCATCAGGTCGGACTCGCGGGGCTTCAGAGCGTTGGGGTGAGGATATGCTGATGGTGCTGTGCATGCTCACGGGCATCACGGTCATCTTCTGCAGCATGCTCGGACAGATCATCAACGAGCGCATCGATCCCCGCCTCAAGGCGGCCGAGGCGGCCGGGACATCGGAGGTAACGAGGGTATGACGGACAAGGAGCTGTTCACGGTCGTGGGGGCTCGCTCCGCGGAGCAGGCCGCCCCCCCGCGGAGGAGGCGGTCTCTCAGGGCGCCGGTCGTCTCCATGGCGCTGTTGGGCCTGATCGTGCTCTGCTGCCTCTGCGCCGAGCTGCTGATGACGAAGGACCCCACCTATCTCGACCTGGCGCACCACACCCAGGCCCCGGACCGGGAGTTTCTCTTCGGGACCGACACCCTGGGGCGGGATATCTTCTCCTGCATCTGGTACGGAGGGCGGGTCTCGCTGCTCATCGGGTTTTTGGCCGCGGCCATCTCCACGCTGCTGGCCGTTGTTTACGGCTCCGCCAGCGGCCTGGCCCCAGCCTGGCTGGACATGCTCCTGATGCGCCTCGCGGAGCTTTTTCTCAGCGTGCCCACGCTGCTCGTGGTCATTTTCGCGCAGGCCGTCTGGGGGGAGGCCAACACGCTCTCCCTGTCTGTGATCATCGGCGTCACGAGCTGGTGCGGCATGGCCAAAGTCATCCGCACGGAGGTGCGGCAGCTGCGGAGCAGCGAATATGTCATCGCCTCCAGATGCATGGGCGGCAGCTTTTTTTATGTGCTGCGCCGCCACCTTGCGCCAAATTTCATCTCATCCATCATGTTCATGGTGGTCATGAACGTCCGCTCCGCCATCGTATATGAGTCGACCCTGAGCTTTATGGGCATGGGCCTGCCCATAGAGATCATTTCTTGGGGCAGCATGCTCTCGCTGGCGGAAAAGGCCCTGACGACCCGGGCTTGGTGGATCATTTTGATCCCCGGCGCGTTCCTTGTCACCGTGCTGATGTGTATGACGAACATCGGAAATTGGCTGCGCAAAAACGCCAACCAGAAGGAGAGCAATCTGTAACTCCACCGCGTTCTCCCCCCCGGCGGCACGTCTGCCGTCCCGCGGAGTTTTGGACACGATAAAAACCGCCGTCCGGCTGCTGCCGGACGGCGGTTTTTATTTTTTCTCTGTTTGTTCCGCTCAGCGCAGGTCCTTCACGGCCTGGGCGATGTTCTGGGCGGTGAGGCCGTAGTGCTCCAGCACCTTGGCGGCGGGGCCGGAGCAGCCGAAGGTGTCCTGGACGCCCACACGGCGCACGGGGGTGGGCAGCTTCTCGCTGAGGAGGGCGCAGACCGCCTCCCCCAGACCGCCGATGACGCTGTGCTCCTCGCAGGTGACGATACGGCCGCAGGTCTTGGCGCAGTCCAGCACCAGCGCCTCGTCCAGGGGCTTGATGGTGGCCAGGTTGACCACCCGGACGGAGATGCCCTCGGCGGCGAGCTGCTCGGCGGCGGCCAGGGCCTCGGCCACCATGAGGCCGTTGGCCAGGATGGCGGCGTCGGCACCCTCCCGGAGGATCTCGCCCTTGCCGATCTGGAACTTGTAGGCTGCCTCGTCGTGGATGACGGGGACGGCGGAGCGGCCGAAGCGCATGTAGACGGGGCCCTTGTGCTCGTAGGCGGCCTGGACCATGGCCCGGGCCTCCACGTCGTCGGCGGGGGACATGACCACCATGCCGGGGATGGCTCGCATGAGGGCGAAGTCCTCGCAGCACTGGTGGGAGGCGCCGTCCTCGCCCACGGAGAGGCCGCCGTGGGTGGCGCCGATCTTCACGTTCAGGTGGGGGTAGCCCACCGAGTTCCGGGCCTGCTCGAAGGCGCGGCCGGCGGCGAACATGGCGAAGCTGGACACGAAGGGGACCAGCCCCATGGCGGCGGCGCCCGCCGCCACGGCCATCATGTTGCACTCGGCGATGCCGCAGTCAAAGTGGCGCTCGGGAAAAGCCTTTTTGAACACGCCGGTCTTGGTGGCGCCGGCCAGGTCGGCGTCAAAGACCACCAGGTCGTCGCAGCGGCCGCCCAGCTCCTTGAGGGCGTTGCCGTAGCTGTCTCGGGTGGCGATCTTCTTCACATCTGCCATCTTACATCGCCTCCACTTCCGCCAGCCGGGCCTTCAGCTCGGTCATGGCCTGCTCATATTCCTCGTCGTTGGGGGCCTTGCCGTGCCAGCCGGCCTGGTTCTCCATGTAGGAGACGCCCTTGCCCTTGGTGGTCTTCATGACGATGGCGAAGGGGACCCCCTTGGTCTGCCGGGCCAGGCCGAAGGCGGCCTCCATGGCGTCGAAGCTGTGGCCGTCGATCTCGGCCACGGCAAAGCCGAAGGCCCGCAGCTTCTCGGGGATGGGATAGGGGCTCATCACGTCGGCGATGCTGCCGTCGATCTGAAGGCCGTTGTTGTCGATGACCACGCACAGGTTGTCCAGCTTGTAGTGGTGGGCGAACATCATGGCCTCCCAGACCTGGCCCTCCTGGATCTCGCCATCGCCCAGCAGGGTGTAGACCCGGCAGGACTTGCCCATGTGCTTGGCGGCCAGAGCCATGCCGGCGGCGGCGGAGACGCCCTGGCCCAGAGAGCCGGTGGACATGTCCACGCCGGGGGTGTCGTTCATGTTGGGGTGGCCCTGGAGACGGCTGTCCATCTGGCGCAGGGTCTTGAGCTCCTCCACGGGGAAGAAGCCCCGGTGGGCCAGGGCGGCGTACAGGCCGGGGGCGGTGTGGCCCTTGGAGAGGACGAAGCGGTCCCGGTCCTCCCACTGGGGACGCGCGGGATCGATGTTCATCTCCTTGAAGTAGAGGTAGGTGAACAGGTCGGCGGCCGACAGGCTGCCGCCGGGGTGGCCGGCCTTGGCGGCATGGGTCCCCTCGATGACACCCATGCGTACCTGGCAGGCCGTTGCCATGAGACGCTTTCTTTCATCCGCAGTCATAGCGCAGCTCCTTTCTATCCTCGCTCACGCGGCCCTCAGGGGAGCCGGGCGAACCGGTATACAGTGGTTTGACGGTAGACCGCTCCCTTGGGCAGGAGGGCGGTGGGGAACTGGGGCCGGTTGGGGGCGTCGGGGAAGGTCTGGGTCTCCAGGCAGAAGCCCCAGCGCTTGGCGTAGGGGGCGCCCCCCTTCCCGGCGGGACAGCCGTCCAGGTAGTTGCCGGAGTAGAACTGGATGCCCGGCTGGGTGGTGAGGACCTCCATGGCGATGCCGGTGTGGGCCGACCAGGCCCGGGCCGCCGGTCGCAGCACCCCGGCGGGGCCGTCCAGCACATAGTTGTGGTCGTAGCCCCCCGCCATGGTGAGCTGGGGGAAGTCCTCGTCCACCTTCTCCCCGATGGCCCGGCCGGACCGCAGGTCCATGGGGGTGCCGGCCACGGGGGCCACCTCTCCGGTGGGGATGGAGCCGGCGTCGGTGGGGGTGTAGGACTGGGCGTAGATCTGGATGCCCTGGGCCGTCACCGGGCCGCTCTGGTGGCCGGAGAGGTTGAAGTAGGCGTGGTTGGTCAGGTTGCACAGGGTATCCCGGCTGCTCTCGGCCCAGTAGTCCAGCTCCAGCCCCTCTTCGGTGAGGCGGTAGTTCACCCGCACGTCCAGGTCGCCGGGGTAGCCCTCCTGCCCGTCGGGGCTGTGGAGGGAAAGGGTGGCGGTGGACTCCGTCAGGGCCTCCAGCGTCCACACCTGCTTGTCGAAGCCGGTGGGACCGCCATGGAGGTGATTCTCCCCGTCGTTGGTCTGGAGCCGGTACTCCTGGCCGTTGAGGGTGAAGCGCCCCTTGGCGATGCGGTTGGCGTACCGGCCCACCAGGGCCCCCAGGAACTTGTCCTGGAGCAGGTAGTCCTCCAGCCGCTCCAGGCCCAGAAGCACGTCCACCGGCCGGCCGTCCCGGTCGGGGACGGTGAGGGACCGCAGGGCGCCGCCGTAGGTCAGAAGCTCGCAGGAGAGCCGCCCACAGCGCAGGGTGAGCAGCTCCACCGACTCCCCGTTGGGCAGCACGCCGAAGGGCTGCGCGTTGGGATAGTCCATATTCGTTCTCTCCTTTTCAAAGGCTCAGCCCTGGCCGTAGTAGGCGCCGGGGCCGTGCTTGCGCAGATAGTGCTTGTTCAGCAGCTCCTGCTGCATGGGGGGCAGGCCGGGGGTGAGGGCCATGGCGTGGAAGGCCATGAAGGCCACCTCCTCCAGCACCACGGCGTTGTGGACCGCGTTGAAGGGGTCGGTGCCCCAGGTGAAGGGGCCGTGGCTGTACACCAGCACCGCCGGGACCTGGAGGGGGTCGATCTCCCTGGTCCGGAAGGTCTCGATGATGACGTTGCCCGTCTCCAGCTCGTATTCGCCGCCGATCTCCTCTGGGGTCATCTTCCGGGTGCAGGGGATCTCGCCGTAGAAGTAGTCGCCCTGGGTGGTGCCGAAGGCGGGCACGCCCCGGCCGGCCTGGGCAAAGGAGGTGGCCCAGCGGCTGTGGGTGTGGACCACGCCGCCCAGCCCGGGGAAGGCCCGGTAGAGGGCCAGGTGGGTGGGGGTGTCGCTGGAGGGCTTGTACCTGCCCTCCACCCGCTCGCCGGTGGCCAGGTCCACCACCACCATGTCGTCGGGACCCATCTCGTCATACTCCACGCCGGAGGGCTTGATGACCATCAGGCCCTTCTCTCGGTCGACGCCGGAGACGTTGCCCCAGGTAAAGGTGACCAATCCATGCTTGGGCAGGAGCAGGTTGGCGTCGCAGACCTGTTTTTTCAGCTCTTCTAACATAACAAGCGCTCTCCTTCACAAAAGCCGCCGGGGAGGGCCCGCCCTCCCCGGCGGCCTAATTCCCATTTTACAGGTTTTTCAGCTTCCAGGCAATATCGTTGTAAAAGAGCTCCTTCTCCAGAGCCTCTACCGTGGTATCCTTGGTGATGTGGACGAACTCGATGCCCATCATGGCGGCCCAGTCCTTCATCTGCTCGGCGGTGACGTCGTAGCTGAGGACGGTGTGGTGGGCGCCGCCGGCGGTGATCCAGCACTCCACGCCAGTGGTGAGGGAGGGCTCGGCCCGCCACATGACGCGGGCCACGGGCAGGTTGGGCATGGGCATGATGGGCTTGACGCAGTGGATGTCCTGGCAGATCAGGCGCAGCCGGCCGCCCATGTCGATGAGGGAGACCACGATGCCGTCCCCCTCCTTGCCCTCGAACACCAGGCGGGCGGGGTCCTCCCGGTCGCCGATGCCCAGGGGGTGGACCTCGATGCGGGGCCTTCCGGCGGCCACGGAGGGGCAGACCTCCAGCATGTGGGCGCCCAGGCTGTACTCCTGGCCTTCCGCCAGATGATAGGTGTAGTCCTCCATGAAGGCAGAGGCGCCGTTGCCGCCCTCGCCCATGGCCTTCATGATGGCGGTCATGGCGGAGACCTTCCAGTCGCCCTCGCCGCCGTAGCCGTAGCCCTGGGCCATCAGGTGCTGGCTGGCAAGGCCGGGCAGCTGCTTCATGCCGTAGAGGTCCTGGAAGGTGTTGGAGAAGGCCTTGCAGCCCTCGGCGTCCATCATCTTCTTCATGGCGATCTCTTCCCGGGCCTGATAGCGGACGGTCTCCAGGTCGTCGGTGGCGAAGTCATACGCGGCCTTGTACACGTCCATCAGGGCGTCGATCTCCTCCTCGGTGACGGCGCCCATGGTCTCCACCAGCTTGCCCACCGGCCAGGTGTTCACCTGCCAGCCCAGCTTGGCCTGGACCTCCACCTTGTCGCCCTCGGTGACGGCCACTTCCCGCATGTTGTCGCCGAAGCGCATGACCTTCATCTCCTTGGACACGGCCACGCCGATGGCGGCGCGCATCCAGGCGCCCAGGCGCTTCTGCACGGCCTCGTCCTGCCAGTAGCCGGCGATGACCTTCCGGGGCATGCGCAGCCGGGCGGCGATGAACCCGTGCTCCCGGTCGCCGTGGGCGGCCTGGTTCAGGTTCATGAAGTCCATGTCGATCTCCTCGTTGGGGATCTCGCGGTTGTACTGGGTGGCGAAGTGGCAGTAGGGCTTTTGCAGGTTCACAAAGCCGTTGATCCACATCTTGGAGGGGGAGAAGGTGTGGCACCAGGTGACGATGCCCAGGCAGTCATCGTTGTAGTTGGCCTCCTTGACCACGTCGGCGATCTCCTGGTTGGTCTTGGCGGTGACCTTGTAGACCAGCTTGCAGGGCAGGTTGCCGGAGGCGTTGAGCTTGTCGGCCATCTCGGCGGCGCGGGCGGCCACGGTCTCCAGCACCTCAGGGCCGTAGAGGAACTGACTGCCGACCACGAACCAGAATTCTTTGTTGTTCATGTTGGATCAACCTCGCTTTTCGAAAAGATAAATCAGATGTACTCCACAGCGGAGCGCTCCACCGCGAGACCGGCGGAGTAACGGCGGATGAAGGCGTTGAAGCCCTCCACATCGGCGGCCTCGGGGGAGAGGGTGGTCACCGGCTGACCGGCAAAGACCTCGTTTTCCAGATAGTCCTCCAGGGTCTGGCCCTCGGCCTTGCGCACCCGGTAGGCGGCCAGCAGAGCCATGCCCCAGGGTCCGCCCTCGCCGGCGGTCTCCATGACGCTCACCGGCGCGCCGGCAGCGGCGGCCATGATGCGCTGACCCACCACGGGGGTCTTGAAGAAGCCGCCGTGGCCCAGCAGCCGGTCCAGAGCCACATGCTCCCCGGCCAGGATGTCCATGCCCAGCTTCAGGGTGGCCAGGGCGGAGTAGAGTTGCGCCCGCATGAAGTTGGCGAAGTCCAGGGTGGCCTCGGGGGAGCGGACCAGCAGGGGGCGGCCCTCCTCCAGGCCGGTGATGGGCTCGCCGGACAGGTAGTTGTACAGCACCAGTCCGCCGGCGTCCGCCGCCCCCTCCACCGCCGACTGGAACATGGCGGTATACAGGGCATTCATGTCGGGGGTCCGACCCAGGGCGGTCAGTA
>DXDV01000130.1 GCA_019115345.1 Candidatus Intestinimonas stercorigallinarum
GTCGGGGCCGAAGAAGGAGGCGAATACCCCCGGCGCGTCGGACACCGCCGGGTCGGAGACCCGGGCCAGGGATTCCAGGGCGTTCAAAAAGCCCCCCTGGCTCTCCAGCACCGCCCCGATGACGGCGCAGATGCCCACGATCATGATGATGCCCTGAATGAAGTCGTTGATGGCGGTGGCCATATAGCCCCCGGCGATGACGTACACCCCGGTGAGGACCGCCATCACCGCCACGCACACGGCGTAGTCGATGTCGAAGGCCATGGCGAAGAGACGGCTCAGGCCGTTGTAGAGGCTGGCGGTGTAGGGGATGAGGAAGAGGAAGGTGATGGCCGAGGCGGCCAGCTTCAGGCTCCGGGAGCCGAAGCGGCGGCCGAAGAACTCGGGCATGGTGGCGCTGCTTAGGTGCTGGGTCATGATGCGGGTCCGGCGGCCCAGCACCACCCAGGCCAGCAGGGAGCCCAGCAGGGCGTTGCCAATGCCCGCCCAGGTGGCGGCGATGCCGTACTTCCAGCCGAACTGCCCGGCGTAGCCCACAAAGACCACGGCGGAAAAATAGCTGGTGCCGTAGGCAAAGGCGGTGAGCCAGGGGCCCACCGACCGCCCTCCCAGCACGAAGCCGTTGACATCGGCGGCCTTCTGGCGGCAGATCACGCCCACCGCCACCATGACGGCGAAAAAGACCAGCAGCAATCCCACTTTGATGACCATGTTTCCTCTCTCCTTCTAGTTTATTGCTTAAAAGCGTTAAAGTGTCCGGTTGAAAAAGAACGCCCGGAAGGGTCTCGCCCTTCCGGGCGCCGGAGCTTTAAAGGTCAGTATCCGCACAGCGGTCCTTCCTCTACGGCCTCGCCGAGTTCCGCCGTCCGCAGACGGCGGAAGCAAATGAAATCTGTTTTTTCCGGCGACATGTGCGTCGGAAAAAACTCTGCTCAGCCTGCAAACGTGCGAGCGTAGCGAGTGCGATGCAGCAGGCTGCATCTCCATTTCGAAGCCGTGCAGGCACGGCTTCGAAGAAAATCAGCTGCTGCTCTGGGCCTCCACCAGGCGGGTGGAGCAGTACTGCTCCCGGAGCTTGGGCTTTTCGATCTTGCCGGTGGCGTTGCGGGGGACGGGGGCGAAGATGATCTTTCGGGGGCGCTTGTACCGGGGCAGATCGTTGCAGAAGCGGTCGATCTCGGCCTCGGTGCAGGTCTCCCCCTCCTTGACCTGGATGATGGCGGCGGCGATCTCCCCCAGCCGCCGGTCGGGCAGGCCGATGACGGCCACGTCGTGGACCTTGGGGTGGGCGGCGAGGAAGTCCTCGATCTGGACGGGGTAGAGGTTCTCGCCGCCGGAGATGATGACGTCCTTCTTCCGGTCCACCAGGTAGTAGAAGCCCTCCTCGTCCTGGCGGGCCATGTCGCCGGTGTGGAGCCAGTCGCCGTGGAGGACCTCGGCGGTGGCCTTGGGGTCGTGGTAGTAGCACACCATGACGCCGGGGCCCTTCACGCACAGCTCGCCCACCTGGCCCTGCTCCACCTCATTGCCCGCCTCGTCCACGATCTTGGCCTGCCAGCCGTAGCCGGGGACGCCGATGGCCCCCACCTTGCGGATGTTGTCCAGGCCCAGGTGGACGCAGCCCGGGCCGGTGGACTCGGAGAGGCCGTAGTTGGTGTCGTACTTGTGGTTGGGGAAGTAGCGCATCCAGTGCTTGATGAGGCTGGGGGGCACCGGCTGGGCGCCGATGTGCATGAGCCGCCACTGGCTCAGCCGGTAGTTGGGCAGCTGGAGGACCCCCCGGTCCAGGGCGGCCAGGATGTCCTGGCACCAGGGCACCAGCAGCCACACGATGGTGCACCCCTCCCGGGAGACGGCCTGGAAGATGGCCTCGGGGGAGTTGCCCTTGAGGAGGACGGCCTTGCCGCCGGTGAAGAGGGAGCCGAACCAGTGCATCTTGGCGCCGGTGTGGTAGAGGGGCGGGATGCAGAGGAAGACGTCGTCGTGGGTGGTCTCGTGGTGGATGGCCTCCATCCGGGCCGACTGCATGAGGGCCCTGTGGCGCTGCAGGATGGCCTTGGGGAAGCCGGTGGTGCCGGAGGAGTAGTAGATGGCGGCCTCGTCCTCGTCGTCGATGAGGACCTTGGGGGCCACGCTGGAGCAGTTGGCCGAGGCCCGGTGGTAGTCCTCGGCGAAGGAGGGACAGCTGTCACCCACGAAGAAGAGGAGCCGCTCCCGGCCCAGGTCGTCGGCGATGTCCTCCACCCGGCCGATGAACTCGGGGCCGAAGAAGAGCACGTCGGCGTCGGCCAGCTTGACGCAGTAGGCGATCTCCTCGGCGGTGTAGCGGAAGTTGAGGGGGACGGCCACCGCCCCCGTCTTCAGGATGCCGAAGTAGATGGGCAGCCACTCCAGGCAGTTCATCAGCAGGATGGCCACCTTCTGCCCCTTCCGGATGCCCCGGCCCAGGAGCAGGTTGGCCACCCGGTTGGCCTTCTCGTCAAAGACCGACCAGGTGATCTCCCGGCGGTAGGGGGTGGTGGAGGTGGGCTGGATGAGGGCGT
>DXDV01000131.1 GCA_019115345.1 Candidatus Intestinimonas stercorigallinarum
CAAAACGTGTTCCGCGCTGAAAAAGATTTACGTGCAAATGTGTCAAATCTGTCTTGACTTTGTACACCAGATGTTTTATTCTTGATACAGAATACGGCTCAGACTGACGAGAGCCGTGTCATGGCAGAATCCGAAGGTCAAAATTGTGGGAGGTAATATGCTATGAACAATCTGCTTCTGGAAGTGGAGGGCGGGATCGCCCTGCTGACCATCAACCGTCCCAAGGCCCTCAACGCTCTGAACAGTGAGACCCTGGCCGAGCTGAACGCCTGCCTGGCCGAGCTGGAGAACAACGAAGACGTGAAGGTCGTCATTCTCACCGGCTCCGGTGAGAAGTCCTTCGTAGCCGGCGCCGACATCTCCGAGATGGTCAACGCCACCCCCGCCGAGGGCCGCAAGATGGGTCTGCTGGCCCGCGAGGCCTTCGGCCGCCTGGAGAATATGCCCCAGGTCACCATCGCTGCCGTGAACGGCTTCGCCCTGGGCGGCGGCTGTGAGATCTCCATGTCCTGCGACATCCGCGTGGCCTCCGACAACGCCAAGTTCGCCCAGCCCGAGTGCGGCCTGGGCATCCTGCCCGGCTTCGGCGGCACCCAGCGCCTGCCCCGTCTGGTGGGCAAGGGCCGCGCCAAGGAGCTCATCTTCACCTGCGACATGATCAGCGCCGACGAGGCCTTCCGCATGGGCCTGGCCAACCACGTGGTGCCCCAGGCCGAGCTCATCGACTACTGCAAGGCGATGGCCGGCCGCATCATGAAGAACGGCCCCTATGCCGTGGCTCTGGCCAAGCAGGCCATCAACACCGGCTCCGACATCGACCTGGACAGCGGCCTGAAGCTGGAGGCCAACCTCTTCGGTCTGAGCTTCTCCACCGCCGACAAGATGGAAGGCATGACCGCTTTCCTGGAGAAGCGCAAGGAGAAGCACTTCACCGGCAAGTAAGTTTTACCTACATCTTTATCCCCCGGCATGCCTTCCATGGGGCCCCCGCGGCGCGGGAGCCTTTGGAGCGGCGGGGCAGACATCCCGATCCGGCGGTCTGACCGCCGGGCCGCCCTGGTAGCCCTGATGTGACCGCGCCCGACCCGGAGCTTCCCTTTCGCGGAGCCGCCCGGGGTGCCTCCCCCTGCGGGACGGCGGCCCGGTGTTCCCAATCTGGGAGCTCCGGGCCGGGTTTTTTCCAGCCGGTCCCCATCCTACGCTGCCGACACACCACACTTCTGGGGACGGTCCCCGGATCGCCCGTCCCTTCCGCGCACCACACTTTTTGAGAAAGAAAGGGGACATCCGAATGAATCTCGGTATCCTTGTTCTGTTGGTCGCCATCATCCTGTTTGGCGTTCTGGCCTTCAAGGGCATCTCCGCTCTGATCCTGGCCCCCCTGGTCACCTGCTTCGTGCTGATCTTCTCCCCCCTCTTCGCGGGTGAGGAGATCGCCATCCTGGACGGCCTGAAGACCCAGTTCATGCCCGCCGCTTCCAACTATGTGACCAGCTACTTCCTGGTGTTCTTCGTGGGCGCCCTCTTCGGCGCGGTCTATCAGTTCACCGGGGCCGCCAAGTCCATCGCCAAGTGGATGGCCGGCATGTGCCACGGCAAGTTTGTGGCCCCCATCATCATGTGCATTACCGGCGTGTTGACCTACGGCGGTATCTCCGGCTTCGTGGTCTTCTTCGTCATCTACCCCATCGCCCTTCAGATGTTCCGCTCCGCCAACCTGACGAGAAGGCTGATCCCCGCCGCCATCTCCGCCGGCTGCTGGACCTGGTCCATGTACGGCCCCGGCTCCCCCTCCATCCAGAACGTCATCCCCATCGACATCCTGGGCACCACCCCCACCGCCGCCTTTGTGCCCTCTGTGATCGCCACCGTGGCCACCTTCGTACTGATCTTCGTGTGGCTGGAGTACCGCGCCCGCTCTTTCACCAGCCGGGGCTTCTATTTTGACGACCCCCGCATGAAGATGCAGCTCGACCCCGAAGAGCTCCATGAGGACGACCCCAACGAGGTCCTCCCCAACCCCTATATCGCCCTCATCCCCATCATCGTCATCCTGGTGCTCTTCAACATCGTGGGCCTGCCTGTGGAGACCTCCGTGTTCGCCGGCGTGGTCCTGGCCACCATCCTCTTCTTCCCCCGCGTGGAGGGCGGTATCAACGGCTGGCTCAAGGTCTTCAACAAGGGCGCCGCTGACTCCGGCGTGTCCATCCTGAACACCGCCATCGTCGTCGGCTTCGGCGGCGTGGTCCAGAACACTCAGGGCTTCACCGACCTGGTGGCCAGCCTCCAGAACCTGGACATGAACCCCCTGATCTTCGTCATGATCACCGTGGCCGTCTGCGCCGGCGCCTGTGGCTCCGCCTCCGGCGGCATGGGCGTGGCCTTCAACGCCCTGAAGGACGTGTACGCCTCTCTGGGCGCCAACTTTGAGCACGTCCACCGCATCGGCGCCATCGCCGCCGGCACCCTGGACACCCTGCCCCACCAGGGCGCTCAGATCACCCTGCTGGGCATCTGCAAGTGCACCCATAAGGAGGCCTATCTGGACATCGCCGTGACCCAGATCGCGGTGCCCTTCATCGCCTGCTTCATCTTCATCGCCTGCGCCTCTATGGGCATGTAATTTCTCTTTTACTTACTGGACGGGAGACGGCAACCGCCGTCTCCCGTCTTTTTATAAAACGCGTGCGGTACAAAGCCCAGCAGGTTTTGTTCCCTGCGCGTTTTATAAATTCCGTCCCCTCAAAAATGTCTCTATCTCCAGCTTGACTTTTTGCCGCCGGCATGGTATATTGTGACTATTAATAGTTCTGTATAGGAATTATTATGGTGGGAAGTATTTTCCGCAGCTTCCATCCCTTGTTTCAACACTTCCCACATCCACACCACACGTTCCATAGAAGCAAACCGGCAGTCCCAGGCCGGGCGGCCCCCCCATCAGGCCGCCCGGCTGCTTTTTTATTCTCTTTTTCTGCTTCGTCCCAGGACGGGGATCGCCAACCCTTCACTCGGAACGGCAAGGAGACGCGGTTCCGCGCCGGGCGGGCGGCCAAAGGCCGCCCCTACAAAGTGATGCGGGACCTGTGGGCGCGCCGGGTCGTCGCGCCCCACAGAAAGACGAAGGGGCCGCTGCCAATGGCAG
>DXDV01000132.1 GCA_019115345.1 Candidatus Intestinimonas stercorigallinarum
AAGGCTCGATTTTAGAAAGTTATGTAAACAAAATTTGAAAAAATATGGTTTTTCAAAAGTAAAGATAATTTTTCAAAGTCAAAAAAATCAAAACTTTTTTCATCCAGAGGAAACATGCTCCACGCGCCGGAAAGACGGCGGCGGGCGGTGCGGGAGGGGGAGCTATACCCTTTGTATAATGAGGGTAAGGGGGGCGAAAACGGCGGCTCAAGACCGGAAGGCGGCGGCTGGGATCCCCAGCCGTGAACAGCAGGTGGGCCAGCATATGGCCCATGCCGTCAAAGGCCGCTCCGGGCGGGGCAAGAAAGCGTACCTGGCCCGGCGGGCCGGCCTTTCATCCATATCCCTTGGCCGGACATGGCAAACTGCCCCAGGATGCCGCGGCATCCTGGGGCAGTGCGAAGGGGCGTTCGGCTGGGGGCGTTTACATGCTTGGGGTCAGGTGGGATCATGCGCAATGGGGGCGAAGTATTCCGCCCGGTAGCGGGCAAAGAGCTGGTCAAAGGTCTGGTCGCCGCCGGCGTGGAGGTACTTGAGATAGGCGTGGGTGTCGGGCAGGCGCTGTCCGGCGGGCATGGTCTGGCGGACGATGAGCATGGCCACATTGGAGCAGTGGTCGGAGATCCGCTCCAGGTTGATGGTGAGCTCCAGGAACTGGGTGCCCAGCTCGATGGTGCAGGTCCCGGCCTTGAGCCGCTCCACATGCCGGTGCTTGAGGACCTCCTCCATGAGGTCCACGACCTCCTCCATGGGCTCCACGTGGAGGGCCAGGTCGTGGTCCCGCTTCCCATAGCACGCCAGGGTCATGTCCAGGGTGTCCTCCACCGCCCGGGTGAGGGCGTCCACCTCCCGCTTGGCCACCTCGGAGAAGGAGATCTCCCTCTGGTGGAGCGTGGCGGCAATTTCAGAGATGTTGACGGCGTAGTCGCCGATCCGCTCGAAGTTGGTGAGGGTGTGGAGGAGCTCGGAGACCATGGCGCTCTCCGGATCGGTGAGGGCCCGGTCGGTGAGCTTGACCAGGTAGTTGTCCAGGGTGTTTTCCAGCTTGTCGATGGTGGCCTCGTTCTCATGGAGGCGCTCCAGCTTCTTCTCGTCGTACCCGGCCAGGAGCTCCACCGCCAGGCCCAGGTCCTCCCGGGCCTTCTCCCCCATGGAGATCACCGCCGCCCGGGCCTGCTCCAGGGCCACGGAGGGAGAGGCGAGGAACCGCTCATCGAGCAGGTTGAACTCGGGGGCGGCGGCGTCCCCGGGGACCAGCCGCTCCACGATCTTCACCAGCAGCTTGTGGAAGGGCAGCAGCAGCAGGGTGCAGGCCACGTTGAAGCCCAGGTGTAGGTTGGCGATGGAGCCCATATCCATAACGGCGTCCCAGAAGGGGAAGGCGAAGAGGCTGTTGCCCAGGTAGAGGACCGTCAGGAAGAAGGCGGTGCCGATGACGTTGAAGAGGAGGTGGACCATGGCCGTCCGCTTGGCGTTCCGGCTGGCGCCGATGGCGGAGAGGATGGCGGTGATGCAGGTGCCGATGTTCTGGCCCATGATGAGGGGGATGGCGGTGTGGAAATAGACCAGCCCCGTGGAGCTCACCGCCTGGAGGATGCCCATGGAGGCGGAGGAGCTCTGGAGGAGGGCGGTCACCGCCGCCCCGGCCAGGATGCCCAGCAGGGGGTTGGAGAAGGCGGAAAAGAGGGCCTGGAACTCCGGCAGGTCCCGGAGGCCGGAGACGGCCCCCTCCATGGTTTTCATGCCGATGAAGAGAAGCCCGAGCCCCAGGGCGATCTGCCCCACGATGCGCTTTTTCCCGCCCCGGATGAACATGTAGAAGACCACGCCCACGGCGGCCAGCAGGGGGCCCAGGACGGAGGGGTTCAGGATGGCGAAGAGCAGGTTGTCCGAGGAGAGGTCACCCAGCCGCAGGAGCTGGGCGGTGACGGTGGTGCCGATGTTGGCGCCCATGATGATGCCCACGGTCTGTTCCAGCTTCATGATGCCGGCGTTGACGAAGCCCACGCACATGACGGTGGTGGCGGCCGAGCTCTGGATGAGCCCCGTCACCAGGGCGCCCAGCAGCACGCCCTTGACCACGTTGCTGGTGAGCCGCTCCAAGATCCCCTCCAGCCGGCCGCTGGAGAGCTTCTCCAGGCCGTCTGTCATGGTGGACATGCCGAAGAGGAAGGTGGCGATGGCCCCCACCAGCGTGATGATATCAGTTATGTTCACCCAAATGCCTCCATTTTCCGGGGCGGGGCCCCGGTCTATTTCCGGCCGCGGGAGGCGGCCTTCCATAGATAGATTATACCGGCCTTTTCGACGTACGTAAACGTTGTGTAAAGCCTTTTACGCAAGTTTTACATATCGGATAATTCCCGGCGCGGAAATTCGGGAAAACAGTCAAAACGCCCACGGCGCAAGGCTTGCCTTTTTCCCCGAAAGGCGGTAGGATGACAGTAACAAGAACGGCCGCCGGAGGAGGCGGACGGAAAAAGGGAGGAAGGAACCATGGAGCAGCTGGAGCGGCTTCAGCAGTGGATCGACGAGAGCGACAACATCGTATTTTTCGGCGGCGCCGGGGTGAGCACCGAGTCGGGCATCCCCGACTTCCGCAGCGTGGACGGGCTCTACCACCAGCAGTTCGCCTATCCGCCGGAGGTCATGCTGAGCCATACCTTTTACCGGCAGCACCCGGAGGAGTTTTTCGACTTCTACCGGAAGAAGCTGCTGGTCTCCGGGGCGCAGCCCAACGCCGCCCACCGGAAGCTGGCCGAGCTGGAGCGGGCGGGAAAGCTCCGGGCGGTCATCACCCAGAACATCGACGGGCTCCACCAGCTGGCGGGCAGCCGGGAGGTGCTGGAGCTCCACGGCTCCACCCTGCGCAACTACTGCGAGCGCTGCGGCAAGGCCTGGGATACCTCCGTGGTGGCCGGGTGCGGCGGAGTGCCCCGCTGCGACTGCGGCGGCGTCATCAAGCCCGACGTGGTGCTCTATGAGGAGGCCCTGAACGGGGAGACCATGTACCGGGCGGTGGACTATATTCGCCGCGCCGACGTCCTCATCATCGGCGGGACCTCCCTGGTGGTCTATCCCGCCGCCGGACTCATCGACTACTACGCCGGAGACAAGCTGGTCCTCATCAACAAGAGCCCCACCGCCATGGACGCCCGGGCCGACCTGATCCTCTCTGGACCCATCGGCGCCATTCTGGGGGCCGTCCGGGTCGGCTGAGAGAGGGATGCGGCTTGCGGAAAAATCCCCAGGAGACATCTTCCACAGCTTGTACAACGCCAAAGGCGTCCCGGATCTTGGTCCGGGACGCCTCAGACTGTCGAAAAACCTCCGTAAAACGGCAAGCGTGCCACGGTGGTGCGGGGGAGCTCGAGGGGGCGGCAGCCCGCCTCGAATGGGATGACATCCCCCGCAGTCCTTGCAGGGCAAGGACTGCGGCGAGCAAAGCGAGGACTTTTCCGCCCTCTCTAGGGCGGGAAAGTAACGGGATGCAGGCTGTCGAAAAAGTCCCCCAAGGGACTTTTTCGACAGCCTGAGGACCCGCCGCAGAATTTTTCTGCGGCGGGCCCTGTTTGCGGTGCGGGGTTTCACATGGGAGGGCGGCGCGGCCCCGCTGACGCGGGTGCCGAGCTGTGCGCGGAAGTTGGCGCTTCGACGCAGCGGGCTTAGCACGCCGGAAGTTATCCCTCCACCACGGCGGCGCAGCGGTCGCACAGCTCGGCGTGGTGGCCGGCGGTGCCGATGGTGTCGCAGTGGTTCCAGCAGCGGGGGCACTTGGGGGCCTCGGAGAGCTTGACGGCGATGGCGCAGGGGATGAGGGACTCCTCGTTCTTCTCGCCCTCCAGGTGCTCGGTGGTGACGGTGACCTTGGAGACGATGCACAGGGAGGCCAGGTCCACGTCCTTCAGGAAGGCGGCGTCCTCGGCGCTCACGGAGAGGGTGACCTCGGTGTCCTGGGCCTTCTTGAATACACCGGCGTTCCGGGCGTTCTCCAGGGCCTTGTTGACGGCGTCCCGGAGGGAGATGAGCCTGCCCCACCGCGCCTGGTCGGCCTCGCCCAGGGTGAAGGCGGCGTTGTCGCCGGGCATGTCATTGAGGAGCACGCTCTCGGCGTCCACGCCCTGGGCGTGCTTCATGGCGTGCCAGATCTCGTCGGAGGTAAAGGCCAGGATGGGGGCGATGAGCCGCGTCATGCCGTCCAGGATATAGTAGAGGGCGGTCTGGGCGGAGCGGCGCTGGGCCTCCGTGCCGCAGTAGAGCCGGTCCTTGATGATGTCCAGGTAGAAGTTGGACATGTCCACCACGCAGAAGTTGTAGACGGCCCGGTAGACCCCGTGGAACTCGTAGCGGTCGTAGGCCGCCCGGACGGCCTTCACCAGCTCGTTGAAGGCGTGGAGGGCGTAGCGGTCCAGGTCCATCAGCTCCTCCAGGGCCACGGCATGGCTGTCGGGGTCGAAGTCGCACAGGTTGCCCAGCATGTAGCGGGCGGTGTTGCGGATTTTCAGGTAGGCCTGGCTCAGCTGCTTCATGATGTCCTTGGAGATGCGCATGTCCTGGGTGTAGTCAGCGGAGGCCACCCACAGCCGGAGCATGTCGGCGCCGTACTCCTTGATGACCTCGTCGGGGGAGACGGCGTTGCCCAGGGACTTGTGCATGGCCTTGCCCTCGCCGTCCACGGTCCAGCCGTGGGTGGCGATCTGCTTGTAGGGGGCCACGCCGTTGACGGCGATGGAGGTGAGCATGCTCGACTGGAACCAGCCCCGGTACTGGTCGCCGCCCTCCAGGTAGAGGTCGGCGGGGTACTTGAGGTAGGGGCGCTGGGCGGCCACGGCGGCCCAGGTGGAGCCGGAGTCGAACCACACGTCCATGATGTCGGTCTCCTTGGAGAAGTGGGCCTTGCCGCACTTGGGGCAGACGAAGCCCTCGGGCAGCAGGTCCTTGGCCTCCCGGTCAAACCACACGTTGGAGCCGTGCTCCCGGAAGAGCCGGGCCACGTTGGCGATGGTCTCGGGGGTGACGATGTCCGCCCCGCAGTCGTCGCAGTAGAAGATGGGGATGGGCACGCCCCACACCCGCTGGCGGGAGATGCACCAGTCGGAGCGCTCGGAGATCATGGAGATCATCCGCTCCTTGCCCCAGGCAGGGTGCCACTGGATGCCCTCGCAGGACTGGACGGCGGCCTCCTTGATGGCGTCCACGGAGCAGAACCACTGCTCGGTGGCCCGGTAGATGATAGGGTGCTTGCAGCGCCAGCAGTGGGGGTAGGAGTGGGTGATGTTCTCCTTGGCCACCAGGAAGCCCTCCCGCTCCAGGTCCTCCACCACCATGTCGTTGCCCTTGGCGTAGAACTGTCCGTTGTACCGCTCGTCGGTCATGACGCCCTTGGCGTTCACCGGCACGGGGGTGCCGATGTGGGTGAGCCCCGCCTTGTCGTACTGACGGCAGATGGTGAAGTCCTCGGCGCCGAAGCCGGGGGCGGTGTGGACGCAGCCGGAGCCGGCGTCCAGGGTGACGTGCTCGCCGTTGAGGATGACGGACTCACGGTCAAAGAGGGGGTGAGTGGCGGTCATCAGCTCAAACTCGCTGCCCTTGAGGGTGGCCAGCACCTGGCAGGCCTCATAGTCGATGTGGGCGGCCTTGCATACGCTCTCGGCCAGGTCCTTGGCCAGGACGTACACGTCGCCGGAGGGCACCTGGAGCAGCACATAGTCAAACTCGGCGTTCAGGCAGATGGCGAAGTTGCCGGGGATGGTCCAGGGGGTGGTGGTCCAGATCACGAAGTAGGTCTTGGACAGGTCGGCGTGCTGGCCCAGCTTGCCCTTGTCGTCCCGGACGGGGAATTTCACGAAGATGGTGGTACAGGGGTCGTCGGCGTACTCGATCTCGGCCTCGGCCAGAGCGGTCTGGTCGGCGGGGCACCAGTACACCGGCTTCATGCCCTTGTAGATCAGGCCCTTCTCGGCCATCTTGCCAAAGACCTCGATCTGCTTGGCCTCGAACTCAGGCAGCAGAGTGATATAGGGGTTGTCCCACTCGCCCAGGACGCCCAGACGCTTGAACTGCTCGGTCATCTTGGCGATGTAGCCCTCGGCGTACTCCCGGCACTTAGTGCGAAACTCCGCCGTGGTCATCTCGCTGCGCTTGACGCTCTTGTCCTTGAGCACCGCCGACTCGATGGGCAGGCCGTGGGTGTCCCAGCCGGGGACATAGGGGGCG
>DXDV01000133.1 GCA_019115345.1 Candidatus Intestinimonas stercorigallinarum
GGCGAACGTATAGGTATCATACCCCCGGCCCTTCCAGTCTTGCTGGTGGTCTATTTGAACGCCGTTTCGAATGACCGAAGGGACCGCCGCAAACGTCTCGACCTTTGCATTCCCATACCCGTGTCCAAGCATACTGCTTTTGATTCTTCCCTTGGAAAACAGGACATCCCCAAACCCGGGCCGGTTCACCCTGTTTCCTATGGAATTTACAAACTTCACGAGCCGGTCAACGACCTTTCCGCCAGACGGCATTTCGTTCCCGGTCACTTCTGCGACAGGCCCCATGTCTTCCAGGTTAGGAAGGGATCGCCGCACCCTTTCGACCAAGGTAGCCGTCTCCCCTGGTGAGGCGGCGTTTTCCTGCCCCCTGGCGGCCTCCTGGACCGTCCCCTGGGTCACGGGTCCCATGTTCCCCTGGGCGGCTTGTACGCCCTCCTGGGCCCTCCTGGCGGCCTGACGGTTTGCCGCCGCGTTGAGCCCCTGCTGTACGGCCAGCTGGCCTCCGCCGAGGATGCCGCCCACCACAGCGCCCCCAAGAAACTCCCGGGCGGCGGTGGAGGGATTCACCACGGCGTTCTCGTTCTCCAAACTGAACAGGGGATTCCCCTGCCCATAAACGGCGTTCTGCGCCAGCCGGGAGACCGCCCCCTGGATGACCTCCTCCCTGCCCTCGTCCAGCATGGTGTCCACCCACTGCCGGAGTATGCGCTTGTTGTCCGGCGTCAGGGTGTCGATACCGCCGCTGGCCTCCACGACGGAGTTGAGAAGCCCGGTCAAAGCCGCGTAGGCGTAGGCCCGGCCGTCGTCCGCCCCCTCCGCCTTGGCCTGCTCATACTCGTTGCCGGCGGTGGAGAGGACCGAGTACCAGAACTGTGGGTTTTGTGCTGTATTCCTCATCGCTCCAAGAAAGGTCCGGGCCACACTCGCCCCTCTGGCGACCTGTCCGGCAGCCTGCACACCTGCCGTGGTTCCCTGGGCCGCCGCGCTGGTCCCTGCGGTGAGAAAAGCGAGGGCCGCCTGTGGGATGGCCGCTACAACAGAAGGGCCAAAATCCCCCAGGACTTCCCCGACCCGGCCCGCCTTCTTATACTCCGGTGTGAAATGTTCTTCGTTTGCCTCCTTTGCCTCCTGCATGTAGTCGTTCAACGTGTGAAACGGGCCGCTCTCATAGAGCTGGTCATTTCCCAGCAGGGTCCCTACGGGCTTCATGACCGCCCCCTCCAGCATGGACAGCGTGGAGGTGATGCCTGTGGCCGCCTGATCCGCACCCTGGAGCACCACGCCCTTGGCGATCTCTCCCCAGTCAGGCTGGCCGCTGACCCGCTCCCCGGTGAACCCGACATCGGACCTCTTTCCCTGGCCGCTCCCGCCGAAGCTCCCGCTCCTGGGGGCCGATTTTTCTCCGGTGAAGTCCGCCGGATTTCTGATGGTCCCGCTGGAGAGATCCTGCCGCCGCTGCCGCTCCAATGCCTGATCCAGCAGGTCCACCCGGGCCTGCTGGATCTGCTGTTGCCGTTTGGCCTCCTGCTGACTGATCGTCTTTAGCCGCTGGGGGGCTGTGCGCCCCCCGCCCGTGGTCACCAGCCGCCCGGCGTTCCCGGAGGCGACTACTACGCCGCTGCGGAGCTCCTCTGTGTCGGCCTCATTGCTCCGCTGAATCGTTCCCACCGAACCTGTACCATCTCGACGTATCAATCTGCCCATATCAGCTTTCCTCCCGCTCATAGTAGTAGCCGTAGGTCTCCAGAAGTCTTTGGAGCCCTTCTCTCTGGCTCTCACTCAGTTCATCCCATCGGGCATCCAGGGTACCCACAGCGGCCTCCGGCCTTCCGCTTTCAATCTGGGCCACGATGGCATTCGCGGTAGCGCGGTAGTGATCCGGATTCATTTCCTGCCCGCTTTCGCCTTCCGAGGACTGGGTATCTTCCTCTTCCTCATACTCGTAATAGTTGTCATAGCCTCCCCCGCCGCTGGGGGCCGCCTGGGCGGCGTAGTAGGCCCGAAGGGCGTTGACGTACTCGTCGGAGTACCCGCTGGGGCCCACCAAGGCGTCGGAGGGCGTACCGCCCGCCGAGAGAATGGCGTCCACCTGTGCCTGATATAGATTCTGCTGCTCTGCCGCCAGCTCCCGGTCCAAGGCGTCCTGCTGCATATTGTACTCGATCTGATCCAACAGCCGCCCGTACTCCGTCTGGTCCTGTCCCTGGAAGGCGGAGAGATTGCCGGATAGCATGTTGTACCCCTGGAGCCACTGGTCGTAGCTGAGGTTGCGGTCGGCGTTGTACTGCCCCAGCTCGTCCAGGTACTTGGCGTAGTCCAGCTGCTCCGCCTGCCGGACCTGGCCCAGCTGGTCCGCCAGCAGGGAGTAGTCGCTGAGATACCGCTGGTAGGCGTTCTCGTAGAGCTGGGGGATCACGTCCGCCAGCTGCCCGGCGTAGTAGTCCCCCGCCTGGCTGGCGGCGGTGGCCGCCGCGGTGGAGACCTGCCCGCCGGTGAGGGCGGCGGCCTGGGCCATGGCGTCCGCCGTGGCCCGCTGGCCCTCCCGCCGGTACTGCTTGGCGTAGGCGCTGTAGGCCGGGTCCTCCTCCTTGCTCCAGGTGAAGGGCCCGTAGTTCTGCACCTGTCCCAGCAGCTCGTCCAGTGTCTCCTGGTACCGGTTGTTGTAGGTGGGGGCCGGGCCATAGTCGAAGTCCCGGTAATTGTCCATTTCGTCCAGAATCTGGCTGATCCTGTCCTGATAGCCGCTCTGGTAGCTTCCTGGCCCGCCCAGGCCGTAATACTTGCTGCCGTCGGAGCCGCCCAGATAGCTCCCGTACTGGCGGCGCAGGGCCTCCGCCGCCTGGTTGGCGGCGGTCCTTCCTGCCTGATCCGTAGCCTCCGCCCAGTCCTGCTTATAGGTCAGCATGGACGCGCCGAAGGACGGATTCTTCCGGGCCGTCTCAAGGTCCCACTGGCTCCAGGACTGCCCCTTTCCCTGGATCTGGTCCAACAATTCCTCGTAGGTCATGGTCTCTCTCCTCTCTGTCAACAATAAGATCGCCGCCCTGTCTCTGCCGCGGCCAGCTCCCCGGGAACTGGCCGCGTTACGCTTGACAAGGCGGCTCATTTTGCTATAATGTGTGTAGAAAGGGCGCTGTTATCTGACGGTTAACCCTTTTGTGACCAGTTGGCATAAGCCTATACTAGCCGTTCGGGGCCAGCCGGACGGCTAGTACGCTTTTGTGGTCAGTATGTACAGCGCGACCGCCAAACATACCAGAAACCGCAGTACACGGTACAGCCGTCTCTTCCACATCCGCACCACCCCCTTTCACAAGGGAGTAGCTAACCGTCCATTTGTGATAACAGCGCCCGGCCTCCGCCTACGCGGGGGCCGTTGCTATTGTAGCAAAGGCGCCGTTTCCTGTCAATTCGTACCGATCAAAACGTTCGATGCTCCGACCCGCTGTAGTAGCTCCTGGCCATGCCGTAGACCACGCACCCACCGGTGCCGCTGAGCCGCACCCGGTAGTGGTCCGCCCGCCGGGGGACCACCGGCAGCAGGCACGTCCGCTTCGCCCCGGGGCCGATCTCCCCCGCGGTCTCCCAGTCTCCCCGGCTGTCGTAGCGGACCTCCGCCTTGGCGGAGGCACCCTCCTCCACCTCCAGGCGGATCTGGAGCTTCCCGTATCCCTTGGCGTTGGGGCTCCCCTCGGTGAAATCCCCGAACTCGGCGTACCAGCTCACGGGGCCCTCCTCGGTCCCCTCCCCCTGTCCGTCCAGCCGCCAGACTTCCCCGTTGGTCAGGAGCATGTGCAATCCGCCCTCAAAGGCAAACCCCATGGCGTTGCTCCCGTCCTCCCGGTGCCACATCCCTTGGCGGGTGTCGTAGACGAAGAGGTGCCGCTGCCCCGCCTGGTCCTCCACGGACACGTAGTATTTCAGCCCGTCGCTGCCGGCCACTGCGCCGGAGAACTTCTCCCCGCCGAAGGGGGCGGCAATGCTGGAGGGGATGCCCCCGGAGTAGGCGGTGGGACCGCTCCTGGCGATGTAGAACAGCACCTCCCCCGCCACCGCCAGGCTCCCGCCGCACCCGGCGGCTACACCCATGGTGGCGCTGCCCATCAGCTCAAAGTTTGTGGGGAGGGAGCCGTAGACCTTGAAGATCTTGTCCTCCTTGAAGAAGCAGGGGTATCCCAGATAGGCGCAGCACCCGGTAAACTCTCCGGCGCTGCCGCTGTCCACGCTCCAGCTGTCCGTCCCCACCCCGTCGAACACGTTGAAATTCTTGGGGTCCCCCAGCTTTGAGCTGTAAATGGTATCCCCCTTACAGCCCCACAGCCGGTTCTCGTTGACACAGATGTAGTCCAGGTCGGGCACCTTCCGGGCGATGGTCACGGCCCCCGGCTCAAAATATCCCTCCGGGGCCTCGTCCGTCCCGTCCAGTACGAACACGTACTCATAGAAGCGGAGGCTGTGGCCGTCCTCGCTGATCTCCCGTATCACGGGAGTTTTGTTGTTCTCCGTGTGCTTGGTGCAGCCGGAGATCTCCACGGCGTCCCCCGCCGAGAAATAGTCGTTGAAGTCGATCCCGGCGCAGGTCAGGGTGTTGCACTCCGCCTCCTCCTCGAAGAGGGTGCCGTTGTCAAACTTGGCCGTCCCGGCCGCCGCCGTGCAGCTGGCCTCCAGAGCCTCGAAGCTGTCCGTGGCGGTGTTGTACAGCGCCTTATCCGGGAAAATGATGATCCGGCTCCCCATCCCTGCGAAGATCTTCCGTCCGGCGGTGACGTCCCCTTTTTTGGTGCCCTCGTAATAGAAGCCG
>DXDV01000134.1 GCA_019115345.1 Candidatus Intestinimonas stercorigallinarum
GAGCGGGCCACCGCCGTGGAGATCGCCCGGCTGCTCCGCTTCCCCTCCGCGGCCAACATCGAGACCTTTTACCGGGGCCGGGTGGAGCTCATGAGCTTCCGGGCCAGGGAGGGGGACTTCTTCCTGGGCCAGCCCCTTTCCGCCCTGTCCGACCGGGTGAAGGGCCTGCCCATCCTGTTCTGCGCCGCCGACCGGAACGGCCAGGTCATCATCCCCGACGGCTCGTTCGTCCCCCAGGCGGAGGACCGGATCTACCTCATCGGCGCCCCGGTGGGCGTCCACGAGTTTTTCAAGCTCATCGGCCGGTACGCCTCCCACGTCCGCAATGTCTTTGTGGTGGGCGGCGGGCGCATCTCCTTCTATCTGGCCGCCATCCTGGAGCACATGAACATGCACGTGAAGATCGTGGAGCTCAAGGAGGCCCGCTGCCGCCAGCTCTCCGAGAGCCTGCCTCACAGCCTCATCATCATGGGAGACGGCACCGACCAGGAGCTGCTGGACTCGGAGAATCTGGAGGAGTCCGACGCCTTCGTGGCCCTCACCGACCGGGATGAGGACAACCTCATCATCTCCCTCTACGCCATGCAGCAGAAGGTCCCCAAGGTGGTGGCCAAGTGCAACCGCCAGAACTACACCGGCATCGTCCGCCACCTGGGGCTGGAGAGCGTCATCTCCCCCAAGTTCTTCACCGCCAACCAGATCCTTCAGATCGTCCGGGGCCGCCAGAACACCAAGGGCAGCGTCATGAACACCCTCTACAAGATCGGCGACAGCGGCGCCGAGGCGGCCGAGTTCGTGGTCAACCAGACCACCCGCCACCTGGGCATCCCCCTCAAGGACCTCCACCTGAAAAAGGGCATCCTGGTGGCCGTCATCATCCACCAGGGCCGGACCGTCATCCCCGAGGGCTCCTCCACCATCCAGCTGGGGGACACCGTCATCATCATTTCCAGCGGCCACGGCATCCAGGACATCAACGACATCTTCGACGACTCCTTCATGGACCGCAGAGCCGACCTCTACCGTGAGGACGCCCAGGACCGGGGGTTGGATCTATGAATTTCAAGCTTGTGTTCCGGCTGGCGGGCAAGACCCTGCTGGTGGAGGCCGCCAGCATGCTCTTCCCCCTGGCGGTGGCCCTCCTCTACCGGGAGGACCCCACCCCCTTCTTCTACGGCATCGGCATCACCGCCGCGGCGGGCTTCCTCCTCTCCCGCTTCCGCTCCGACACCCGCTTCCATACCCGGGAGGGCTTCTTCTCCGCCGGCCTCATCTGGGTGCTGGTGGGGGCCTTCGGCGCCATTCCCTTTTATACCTGCGGCTACTTTGAAAGCTACGTGGACTGCTTCTTCGAGTGCATCTCCGGCTTCACCACCACCGGCTCCTCCATCCTGCGGGCGGTGGAGCCCCTGCCCAGGGGCATCCTCTTCTGGCGCTCCTTCACCCACTGGCTGGGCGGCATGGGCATCCTGGTCCTCACCATCGCCCTCCTCCCCTCCCTGGGCGCCCGGACCCTCCACGTGATGAAGGCGGAGTCCCCCGGACCCATCATCAGCAAGCTGGTCCCCAAGGCCTCCCAGAGCTCCAAGATCCTCTATACGATCTATTTCGGCCTCACCGTCATCATGGTGGTCTGCCTGCTGTTGGCGGACATGCCCCTCTACGACGCCCTGGTCAACTCCTTCGCCACCGCCGGCACCGGCGGCTTCTCGGTGCTCAACATCTCCATCGGCGGCTACGGCAGTCCCGCCTGTGAGATCATCATCGGCGTTTTCATGATCCTTTTCTCGGTGAACTTCGCCCTCTACTTCCTCATCCTCAACGGCAAGGTGCGCCAGGCCCTCAAAAGCGACGAGCTGCGCTTCTTCCTGCTGGTGGTGGCCGTTTCGGTGCTGCTCATCTCCTTCAACATCAACAGCATGTACCCCGATTACCTCACCTCCCTCCGCCACGCCTTCTTCCAGGTGTCCACCATCATCTCCACCACCGGCTTTTCCAGCGTGGACTTCGACCTGTGGCCGGAGTTCTCCCGGACCCTGCTGGTGCTCCTCATGCTCTTCGGCGCCTGCGCCGGCTCCACCGGCGGCGGCATGAAGTCCTGCCGGGTCCTGCTCCTGCTCAAGTGCGTCCGCCGGGAGATCCAGCAGATCCTCCACCCCCGCTCGGTGAGCGTGGTCAAGCTGGACGGCCGGGTGGTGGATGAGAAGGTCCTCCACACCGTCATGGTCTTTCTGGGCTCCTACATGCTCATCGCCTTCTCCGCCATGCTGGTGGTGGCCCTGGACAACTTCTCCTTCGGCACCACCTTCACCGCCGTGGTGGCCTGCATCGGCAACATCGGCCCCGGCCTGGAGCAGGTGGGGCCCATGGGCAACTTCGCCGACTTCTCCGCCCTGTCCAAGATCGTCCTCTCCTTCTGCATGATCATCGGACGCCTGGAGGTCTTTCCCATCCTGGTCCTCTTCAGCAAGAGCGCCTGGCAGCGGGTGTGAGTCCGGTCTCCCCCGTTAAAATCTTCGATTTTCTCCATTGCTGTTTTGCCCAAAGGCGGGACCCACCGGTCCCGCCTCAGCTTGTCGAAAAACCTCTGTGAGACGGCAGGCATGCCGCAGAGGCGCAGGGGAGCTCGAGGGGGCGGCAGCCCGCCTCGAATGGGATCACATCCCCCGCAGCCCTTGCAGGGCAAGGGCTGCGGCGAGC
>DXDV01000135.1 GCA_019115345.1 Candidatus Intestinimonas stercorigallinarum
GGTCCTGGTGCTGGCCGCCCTCTGGGCCATCCTGGCCCAGCCCTCCCTCACTCCGCAGATGGCCATGGAGCGGGCCATAGCCTACTACCATTTCGGCCCCGGCACCGTCCTCCGCTCCGACCGGGTCACGCCGCCGCCAGAGACCGACCCGCAAGTTCTAGGCTACCATTTTGACGAGGATACCCACTATTTTCTGCTGGGGGATCAGGAGTGGCTGGCCCTGGTCCTCTGCGATCGCAACGGACTCCTGTGGGACTGGGAGCGCCCCACCTTCTGGCAGCCCGACCCGGAGGCTGCGGTGAGCTGTGTGGAGACGGGCGGCTTCCTGGCGGGCACCGTCCAGGACCCCCGGGTGGCCCGGATCACCGTCCACTATGACCTCACCTACCGGGCCGTCGACAACGGTCCGCTCCTCCGGCTCCCCCGTTCTGCCGAGACCCGGGACCTGGAGCAGGGCGTTTTCTGCCTGACCCTCCAGCGCAGCGGCTATATGGAGGACCTCACCGTCCGGGCCTACGACGCCGGCGGTTCCCTCCTCTGGGAGGGCGCTCCCGCGCCCACCGGGACCTGAGGACCCCTCTGACCTATCTCGGCTGTCCCCTCGACCCCCTTCCCCTTGACCCGCACCCTAGAAAATGGTATTTTATGGCACACCACTGTGAAATGAGGGAGTGCCATGCGAATTTCCGCCGCCCTGCTCCTGCTGTTCCTGCTGCTCTTTCCCAGGGCCAGGGCCGCCGCCGTTCCCGCCGCCGTCACCCGGGGGGAGTTCGTGGTCCTGCTGTGGGAGAGCGCCGGGGCCGTCCCCGGGGACGCCGCCCAGGGCTTTTCCGACGTGCGGAAAGACGACCCCTGCTCCACGGCGGTGGGATGGGCGGCGGAGCGGCGGCTGGTGCTGGGCACCGGCGGGGACCGCTTCGAGCCCGACCGCCCCATCACCCGGGAGGAGGCCGCCCTCCTCCTCCGCCGCTGGGCTACCCTCCAGGGCCGGGATACCTTTCTCCCCGATGGGGTGGCGGCGTGCAACGACTACGCCGATCTCTCCTCCTGGGCCGGGGACGCCCTCTGCTGGGCCACGGACACCGGCCTGCTCTCCTGGTCGGACGGCGGCCGCCTGGACCCCAAGGGCACGCTGACCCCGGAGGACGCCGCCGACATTTTCCACCGCTTCCGCTATGGGCAGCCATAAAAAATAGGCCGTTGGATTCCAAAACGGAATCCAACGGCCTATTTCTACGTTTTGTAATTATTTTCTCCCCGGTCGTTCTGCTCTTTGAGCACATCCAGGGCCTCCCGGAGGAAGGCGGGGTAGGGCACGCCCATGAGCCCCAGGTTCTCCAAAATGGACAGCCCCTCGTTGCCCACGAAGAACAAAATGACCGCCGTCCTGGCCCAGTCTCCCCCCAGCAGGCGATCCAGCCGGGCTCCCACCAGCACCAGCAGCAGCTCGGCGCCCTTTTTGCACAGCCCCCGGAACCCGGCCCGGCTGTCCAGGGCGCCGTCGCCGCTCTTGTCGGAGCGCTTGAAGACCCCGGCCACCACCAGCCCGGAGAGGTAGTCCACCGCCATGCACACCACCAGGGTCTGCAAGGCGGCGTCCCAGCCCCCCAGGGCGGAGGCCACGGCGCTGCCGGCCAAAGCCGTCACCGCCAGCGCCGCTTCCTTTACTCTGGTCACACCTCCACCTCGATCCAGCCCGTCACGCCGGGCTCCCACACATTGTTGTCCACGGTGCTCTCATAGACCTTGCCCTGGTAGCGCACCCGGTCCCCGGTCTGATAGGCGTCGTGGGTGCCGGCGGGCTGCACCCACTCGGGGATGGCCTCCGGGTCCTCCGTGGTCACCCCCAGGGGGGTGTAGAGGGCGGGGGCGTCCTCCATGGGCCAGTCGGCCTGACTGGTGTGGTCCTGGACCACCCGGTAGAGGTTTCCCGCCGCGTCGGAGATCCGTTCCCCGGCGGTGTAGGCCGTCTCAGTCTTCCACTCCGGGAAGAGGGCCCCCACCAGGGCCGCCTCCTCGTCGCTGAGGGCAGCGGCCTGCCGCTTGGCCAGCAGGAGGACCGCCTCCTGCTCCAGGTCGTACCGGTCCTTTTCATAGAGGATCACCCCGCGGGCGATCTGCTCTGCTCTCATGCTTTTCTCTCCCTTCTAGGTGTCGTGCACCAGCTTCTCCAGCTCCTCCCAGCTGTATTCTCCGGCCTCGATGTCGCCCCAGGTGTCGAAGAGGGCCTCCATCCGCGCCCAGGTGACATACCAGAAAACATATTCGATGTCCAGGTGGCAGGGCAAAATGTCCTCGATGATCTGCCGCAGCTCCTCAAAGCCGTCGGGGATGCCGGGCACATCGGGGAAGCGCACCTCCACGCAGCCCGGAACGCCGGTCTCGCTGGCCACGGCGTTGAGGCCGCAGCCGGCCAGGTTGTCGTTGATGGCGGCCAGGGTGAAGCTGTCTCCGCCGATGCGCAGCAGGGCGGCCAGGGCCGCCCGCCGCCGCTCCGGATCGTCGGTCACCGGACGGCGGACCAGCAGGCTCTCCACCGCCTCCAGGCCGCTGCCCTGGGCGGTGGTGAGGAGCATCTCCCGCTCCACCTGGTCCAGGGCCGTCCCGCAGCCGTCCAGGGCGCTCCCGGCGGCGGCGAGCTCTCCCGCGCCGTAGCCCTCCTCCAGCCGGTAGACCCCCAGGGGCCGCAGCAGGTCCTTCAGCGCTTCCGCATAGCTCATGCCATCCCCTCCACCGTGAGGCTGGACAGCTGGGGCAGCTCATCGGCTGCCACCGCCACGTCGGCGGCGGGGGAGAGGATCTGGTAGTTCTCCACGCCCTCCACGGCGTAGATCAGGTCTCCCAGCTTGACCCGCAGCACATTTTCTCCCAGCCGGCGGCCGTCAAACCAGCTCCGCAGGGCGGCTTCCACCGCCGCATACACCTGCCCGGCCTCCTTGTTGGCGGCGGCCGCCACCTGAACGGACACCGCCACCTCCTTCATGGCGGGGGCCCGGACCTGGAGGTCCACGGCGATCTCTCGCCGCTCCTCAAAGTAGTCCGTCAGCGCCTCCAGCAGCCCGGCGTCGGGGACACCGGCGGCGGTGGCCACCACCACGTCCACCGTTCCCACGCCCCTGGGCCGGGGGATCACCGTGGCCGCCGCCACCTCCTCGAAGGAGAGGGCGCCCTGCTGGTAGAAGGCGGCGTTTGCGCCGTTGGGCATCCGCCGGTAGGTCTCCAGCACCCTGGCGCGCAGGGTCTCGTCGTCCTCCGGGTCGGTGCCGCCGGAGAAGGCCTCCGGATTGGTACACCGGCTCACCCCCACCGGGGCCACCGCCATGGTGAGGATGGTCCCCGCCGCCACGTTGCCGGCACTTCCCGGCTCCAGGGCCCTGGCCCGGACGTCGGTCTGGGTGGTCCCCGCCTGGAGGACGCCGGTCTCCACGGTCTCAAACCGCACCAGCCCCGCCGTCATACACACGGTACCGGCGGGGATCTCCCGGTCCTGGCTCGCAGCGCTGTCCACGGTGAAGCGGAGGACCCCCTCCGCCGCCGTGGCCGCCCGCCGCTCCAGTCCCCGGAGCTGGGCGTGCATATCCAGGCGCGTCCCCTCCGCCGTCTGGGGGAAGCACTGCCGCTCCACCCATTCACACTGGACATAGAGGGCGAACACCTGGGCGGCCATGGCGTACATCCGCACCGCCAGGTCGCCGCTCTCCGCCGCCTCGCTGCCGGTGGCGGCGGCATAGTCCCCCATCATCTCGTTGTAGATCTCCTCCACGCTCTTCACGCCAAATTCCTCCCTTGCCTCACAGCGTCACCTCCGCCGTCAGGCCCTCTCCCTTCCACTCCAGGGCCACCCGGACCTGGAGCCGGCCATCCATTCCGCCCTCCACGGTCACCTCTGTGACCTCCACGTCCTCCTCCCGGAGAGCCTCGGCGGCGTACTGCCGGGCCAGGGCCTGCCGGACGCCGGGCTTCTCCCGGGGCAGCAGATAGAGCCGGCTCCCCAGCTCCGGCAGGAAGGGGAAGCTCCCCCGCCGGACCTGGAGCCGGAAGAGGACCCGCTGCAAGAGGTCCTGAGCGCCCTCCACGCTCTGGAGCCCGCCCCGCTCGTCGGCCACATAGTCGCCGTTCTTAAGCAGCAGCGCCATCTACACCAGCCCCCCTTCCTCCTGCACTTTCGGTTCAAACAGCTCCTCGATGGGGACGCCGTTGAGCTTCACCGTCCCCCGCAGGTCCACCGTCCCGTCGTTGCCCAAAAAGACCTCCGCCGTCCGGCTGAAGATCCGTACCTCGCCGGGGGCCAGCTCCCCGGCGCCCGGCACACCGGCCACCCACAGCTCCTCGCCGTCGGCGCCGGACTTGAGCACCAGAACCGTCTCCCCCTCCGCCGGCCGCCAGCAGTAGCCGCCGGGGCTGAGCACGGGCAGATCCCGCCGCTCACCGGCGAGGTAGACCGCCGTCTCCTCCCCCTCCAGGGTGACCACGCCGGTCTCCGGCTCCTGGCGGCTTCGGGAGACTTCCCGGCTCTGTCTGGAAAGCCACATGGCCCTTCCTCCTCTCTCATATGGCCCCGTCGGGCTCGCCCAGGGTGAGGGTGGTGCCGCCGCCCCGGGCGTCGGCGGCCACCCTGGCCTCCAGCACCCGCCAGGTGCCGGCGCAGTCCCAGCCGGGGCGCTCCATCCGCAGCAGGTCTCCCGGCCAGGCGAAAAAGAGCTCCGGCACCGTGATGGTGAGCCGCCGGAGCTCCTTGGCCGACTGCTCCAGCTGGAACTGGCCGCTGTACCGCATGGCCTGGTAGCTGCTCCTGCCCGGCATGGTCATGACCTGACGGCGCCGGAGTCCCTGGGCCGCCAGCTCGCTGTTTTCCACCCGCTCCACCGTCATCCTGGACTTGTCCCGGACCAGGATCTGGGAGAGGACGCCATAGCGCCGTACCCGCCAGGCCATATCGGTAACGGCGGTGTCCCCCCGGAGCACCAGCGCCTCGCCGTCGGGGAAGGGGGCGATGACCAGCCGCCCTTCCCGGTCGAAGCGGGGGGTGATGCCGCCGTGATAGCAGGCAAATTGGTAGAGGACCTGCCACTCGCTCTGTCCGCTCTGGATGGAAAAGCCGCTCACCGCCGGCAGGCCGGACACCTGGCTCACCTGGATGCCGTAGGGCTCCACGTGATCCCGGAGGATATCCTCCGCCGTGGCGGTGAGGTAGTCGGCGGGCAGGGCCTCGTTGTCCAGCAGCAGGGCGGCCATACCCCGTCCGCTCACCTCCAGATAGCCGCCGGAGCCCCCGATCCGGTGCTCCACCTCGTCCACCACCCCCCGGAAGCGGGGCGCGCCGTCCTCGGTCAGGGTGAAGGTGACCGCCTTCTCCGCGCCGCTCTCCTCTCCCGGCTCCCAGGGGCAGAGCAGCCGGAAGCTGTCGCAGGGCACGCCTGCGGTGTACTCCAGCTCCCACTCCAGGGGCTCCGGCAGCCGCAGCTGAGCGCCGTCCCAGCAGGATAACCGCCACTCCATCATCCGACGGTCACCTGCTCTCCGGGCAGGATCAGGTTGGGATTTTTGATCTGGGGATTGCGGGAGATGAGCTCGGTGAGCTCCACGCCGTAGTCCCGGGCGATGCCCCACAGGGTCTCCCCGGCGGCCACCGTGTGGACCAGTCCGCCGCCGCCCGCCCCGGTGGTCCCGCTCTCCCCGGCGGCGAGCTCCTCCCGCCGGATGGCGGTGTCGGTCTGTGTGCTGCTCTCCCAGAAGGTGAAGGCATAGCTCACATAATCCGCCCTGGGCTCCTGCCGAAGACTGAGTTCCACGAAGTAGACCTCCGCCGCCTGCCACACCGGGTGGACCAGGGGGCCCGGCCCCGACAGATAAAAGACCGACGCCAGCTTTTTGAACTCCTCATAGGCCTCCGGCCCCACGAACTCCCCCTCGCCCTTCATGACCCGCCGGGTAAGGCCCAGATCCTGCAAATGATAGCGGCCGAAGGGCACCTTCTGCGCCGCCACGCTGCGCTCGTAGTCGATGGTGTAGGTCCTGGGGTTGTGGGGCCAGACATAATCCTTGTAGCGCATGGCCGCCAGCTTCAAGGCGGACCACCTCCCTCAGAAAAGTGTAAACCCGCCGTCATAGCGCCGGGCGTCCCGCTGGAAGATCCGGTCCAGCTCCAGGGGGGCGGGGTTCTGCCGGACCGGCTCCGGCTTCCGGAGGACCACCGGTTCGGCCTGTCCCAGGCCCCGGGCCTGCTCCACCGCCGCCCTGGCCCGGCGCACAGCGGTCTCCAGATCGACCGCCGCCGTCCCGGCGGGGGCGGCTCCGCCGCCCCCCGGCGTCCATCCCCACCTGAGGGCTTCGCTCTCGCTTCGGACCTCCCCCGTCCCGGCGGGAGACCCCCGCTGCCAGGGCTGGCCGGGATCGCTCCCCGCCTGCCGGGCCACCTGGGCCAGACGGGCCTCGCTCAGCTCCCGGACCAAAAGCGGGAGTTCCTCATCCTCCCCCTGTCCGGCGCTCCCTTCCGCCCGGTCCTCCTCCATCACACCCGCCCCCCGGCCGCCGCTTTCGGCGGGCGCTCCCCTCCACGGCCCGGCAGTCTCTCCGGCCTGATTCTCAGCCCCTCCGGGCAGCACATATTCTCTCAGGTCCAGGTCCTCCTCCCGGTCCTCCTCTTCCTTCAGCGCCTCCAGCAGCCAGGCCAGCCAATCGGTCATGTCGCCACCCCCCGCCGCAGCTGTTCGAAGCGCGCCCGGTCAAAGGCCGGGTTCTCCCCCGCCTGGTCCCCATCGGTGGGTGCGCCGCAGGCGGGGCAGCGGACCTCCATGGCCCGCTCCCGGCAGGTGGGACACAGCTGCTCCAGCCACTCCTCCTCGTCCAGCAGCAGGTGGACGGCGCACCAGAGGTAGTCGCTGTCGGTCATGGCTCTGGCCCGCGCCTCGGTAGGCAGCGCCCCAAAGGTCCGTAGCACACGCCACTGAAGGCGCGCGTCAGGGGTGTGCTCCAGGCTTTTTTTAGGCGGTCCACCGCCTTCCGGTCCCGTGGGGAGGGGTCTGCCTCCCGGGAAAATTCCGCCCACTGCCGGGCCAGACCGGCGATCTGGGCCGGGCTGAGCTGCCGGAGGACGGCCTCCCCGTCGGGAAAGAGGGGCTTCCCCCTCCGCTCCAGGGCCCTGGCCAGGAGGCAGGCGTTGGCGCACAAGGCGGCCTCCCGGCCCTCCCGCTCCATCGCTCCGGCCTCCCGCCGGGCCTCCAGGGTCTCCCAGGCGGTGAGGACCCGCAGCTCCAGGTCTCTCCGGCCCCGGACCGCCGTCCGCCGGGACCGGCAGCTGGGAAAGGCCCGCTTCAAACCCCGGCTCAAGCGGTGGTCTCCAGGCGCTTGGCGGCCACGATGGTCACCTTTTCCACCACCATGTCCCCCAGCGTGCCGGTCTCGCCGATGGCGCTCCACTGGCAGCCGGAGTAGATGACCCGCCGGTCGGGCTTGCAGATCACCAGGGAGAAGTCCTCCAGGGTGTGGAAATCGATGCCGTCCCGGATGGCCTCGTCGGTGGCGTAGAGCCGGGTGAGCTCTATCACATGATTCTGCTGGCCGGGGATGGTGGCCACGGGCTGATCCTCTCCGAAGGCCTCCACCGTCCGGCTGGTCTTGGTGGTCTTGGCGGTGTAGCTCTGGACCACGGCGATCTTCTTGCCGTCGGCCTCCAGGTAGATGTCACTGCTGGTGGGAAAACCGGTCGTATTCATAGGCTTCCTCCTCTCTCATGGCGGGTCAGACCGTGATGTGGGCGCTCAGCCAGATCTGGTTGAGGCCGTGGGCCACAGTGAAGGCGAACTCCACCAGGCAGACGGTGGGGTCCTCGGCCAGGGCGGAGACGGTGACGGCGTCGTAGCCGGTAATGATCTCCCGGCTGAGCTTGTTCTCCAGCTCCACCACCACCTGATCCCTGATGGCGTTCCGGCTCTGCTCGGTGTTTTTGGCCCGGTTGAACCGGCTGCGCAGGCTGTTGCGCACGGTGGGGATCACGTCGTCCACGATGCGGATGGTGGTGAGCTCCCGCCAGGTGATGTCGTCGGCCTCGCCGGTCTTGGTCCGGGAGGTGACGGCCCGGACGATGGAGACCACGCCGGACACGTTTTCCACGGCGGTGACGCCGCCCCGGACCAGCAGGTCGATCTCATTGTCGGTGTACCGGGCGGCGATGTCGGCCACCCCTTTGAGGACCGCGCCCCCCATGGGGACGGCGGGGTCGCTCTCTCCGGCGATGGCCCCCGCCACGGCGGCGGCCACCCGGGCCCCCTCTCCGGTCTGGGCGCTGGGGGCGGTGACCACCGTCCGCTCGCTGTTGAGGGCCTGGGCCCTGGTGACCAGGGCGCTCACGTCCTCCCCCTTGCCGCCGGGGACCACGCAGATGCGCTCCTTCCGGGCCTGGGAGGCGGCGGCCACGCTGTCCCGCAGGGCCTGCTGCACGGTGAGCTCCTCGCTGTCGCACACCACGATGCTCACGTCCTCCTCCCCCTCCAGGGCGGCAAAGGAGGCGGCATAGTCCTCGGTGCCGGTCACCGCCACCGCCCGGACGGCGGAGGCGCCGTTGAGAAGGAGGAGCCGCGCCAGCTCCGTCAGGGCGGTACCGGCGCCGAAGGCGCTCACCGCCTCCTCCTGGCGGCTGATGTGGACCACCGTCCCCATCTCCTCGCAGGCGCCCACGCCCACCAGGCCCACGATCTTGCCCGTGCCGCTGCCGCTGACGACGGCGGAGGCGTCGTAGGAGGAGTACACCCCCGGCCGCTCATGGTCGGTCATATTCATAAAACCTCTCCCTTCACCACAAAGTCTGTAAAGGCCCCGCCCTCCTCCGCCGAGGCGTAGAGGTAGGCCCTGCACCGGGCCTCCGCGGGGCAGCGGAGCACGTCCAGCTCCTGGTCGTAGGAAACCTCGCCCCGGGAGAGGGCGATGAGCCGGAGCCCGCCCCCCGTCCCGGTGTGGAGGGCCTGGGCCAGGGCATCGAAGCCCGTCTGACAGGCCCCGCCCCCTGCCTCGCCGGGGGCGTAGAGGTCCAGGCCAAAGACCACCTCCAGCCGCCGGCCGTAGCGCTCCCGCCAGACGCCGGCGTCCGCGTCCAGCTCCTCCCCCAGGTACTCCCAGAAGGCCCCGGGCTCGGCGGTACAGGAGCGGATGGACACCGCCGCCACCACGCCGGTGAGCCGCTGCCGGTCCCGGCCGGGCCAGGCCTCCACCGCCGCCACGCCGTGGGCCCGGAGGAGGTCCGCCATGCAGCTGCGCAGGGCGTCCAGCTCGGTCCGCTCACCGGCCATCCTGCTCACCCTCCTCCCGGTCCCGGACCCTGAGCACGGCCCACCAGTGGGAGAGGTTCTCTCCCACCCGGATGGGCTGCGCCGCCTGGACCTCATAGTCCACCCCCAGACTGGTCACCTTGTCTCCCATGCTCAGGGGCAGGCCCGGCTCCCCCAGGTAGAGGAACCGGTCCTTCCGGGCCAGGCCCAGGGGGGTGGGCCGCCGCTGCTTCCAGTCCTCCCGGCGGTCCAGGATGGGCTGGAGGAAGGCCCGGCCGGCGGCGGTCTCCCCGGTGTCTCTCCGCTCCACGGCGACCGCCTGCCCATACCGGGCCAGCAGCCCCGTCAGCACCCCTGTCATCATCCGCCCCGCACCCCCCGGAAGCACAGCCCGCTGTCCCGCAGCTGGGCGCTCAGCAGGCGGTAGGCCCTGCGGCGCAGGACCTCTTCCGCCTGACCCTCCCCGGTCTGGATGGAGAGGCTCCCCGCCGAAAAGCCGGTCACCCCGGCGGAAGCGTCCCCGGCTCTGAGGTCGGCCAGGGCCAGCCAGGCGGCGGCCAGCACCAGGGCGTCGCCGCAGTCCTGGACGGTCAGCCCCGGCCGGAGCTGTCCCTCCAGCTCCCGCCGGGCGTTCCCGCACAGTACCTCCAGCCGCTCCCGGTCGCTCTCGCTCACATTTCCCAGCACCATGGCCAGGGCAAGGATCTCCTGGTCCACCGGCTCACCTCCTCTCCGCTCACCGCCGTGCTCAGACCTCCAGCACCTTGCCGGCGTCCTGGAAGAGCTTGGCGAAGCCGGCGATGGTGGTGATGGCGGCCCGCTCCAGCTGCCGGTCGATGAGCTTGTCGTATTCCACGATGACGTCGGACCCCTGGACCATCTCCAGGGCGAAGCGGCTGTCCAGGCCGATGAGCTTGCCGGACTCCATGGCGGAGGTCCGCAGGAGCTTGGCGCCCATGGGGGTGGCGAGCTTGCCGGTGCCCTGGAAGTTGAGGCCGGTGAGGGGATTCTGGAACTCGGGCAGCTTGAGCATGCTCACCATGACGTCGGTGGGCACCAGCAGGGTGTTCATCTCGTAGGGCTCGAACTGGGCCCAGAAGTCCACCAGGGCGTCGTAGTCCAGGGTGCCGGAGGTGCCGCCGATGTCGCCGGAGCCCACGGTGTAGACCTGGGCGGGGTTGCCGTTTCCGTCGCCGTTCACCAGCACATCGATGGCGTCCTCCAGGAGCATCCGGTTGATGTGGGCGCCGATCTGCCGCAGGGTGACGGAGAAGAGGTCCAGCTTCTGGTAGCGGATGGCCTCGTAGGAGGCCACCAGCATCCGCCCCCGCTTGTGGAGCTTGACCAGGTTCTCCTGGGTCTTGACGGTGGTGGCGGGGATGGCGGCGCCCTCCTCCACCCGGCGCAGCTCCTTCTCCGCCCCGGGGACGGAGGCGATGGAGCGGTAGTCCAGGCCGTCGAAGCGGGTGACGGCGGCGGTGATCTCGGGGAGAAGGTTGGCCTCCTCCATGCCCTGCCGGACGGACCGGGCGATGTACTCGGGGAAAAGGACGGCGGAGTCCGAGGTGCGGAAGAACTTCTCCACCACGTCGGAGCCGGTGCCCTTCACCTTGATGTCAAAGCGCTTGAGCTGCCGCTGGTAGGCGTCCAGGCCCTCCAGCGCGGTGCCCTTGTAGGCCTCGCTAGGGTCGCGGCTCTCCAGCACCTGGGTAAAGCTCTTCCCCGCCTCGTGATACATCCCCTTCTCCAGCTTCAGCGTGTCGTAAACGTGCGCCATATTCAGCATCCTCCCTTTCTTCTCAGAGCAGCACCACGGCGGTCTGGCCGGCGGTGTCGGTGCTGACCACCAGATACTCCCGGCCGCCGGAGGCGGCCTTTTTCACCCCGCCGGTGCCGTCGGCGGCCAGGGCCACCCAGCCGGGGGTGACGCCGGCGTCGCCGCAGGGCACCTGGGCAAAGCCGGACACCTGCACAGCGGCCACGCCGTCCCCGGTCACGTCCAGGGCCAGGCCGCAGAATTTGCCGTCGGCGGCGCAGCCGTCCACGATGTCGGCGGCGGAGATCCCCACCACCTGGCCCTTCTTGGCGCCTTCTCCGGCCAGGAAGGTGGCCACCACGCCGCCGATCTCCTCATAGGAAATCTGTTTCATACGCTCTACCTCCATATCAAAAAATGTGGGTCCCTCAGATCAGAAAGGCGCCGTCGCCGCCCCGCTCCTCCCTCCGGCCATCCCGGCCGGGGAGCTGGGGCTCCACGGGGAAGCGCAGGGCCACCCGCTCCCGGTAGGCCTTTTGCAGCGCCAGGAGCTCCGGCTCCTCCAGCGTCTCCAGCATCCGCCGGAGGACGGGGGCGTCCAGCCCGATACCGGCCAGACCGCCCAGCCGGGCCACTTCACTCCGCAGCCCCTCCAGGTACCGGCGGCCCAGCCCGGCCTCCCGCTCCAGGTCCTCCAGGGCCCGAATGTGCTCCGCCTGCCCCTCAAGGGCCTTCCGCAGGGCTCCGGCCGCTCTGGACTTCCGGAGGACACCGGCCTCCGGCTGGGCGGGGACGGCCACGAAGGACCACTCGTACACATCGGTGAGCCCGGTGAGCTCCCCCCAGCACAGCCTGCCGTCGTAGGTGTGTCCCTTCACGTGGCCGCACTCCCCGGCGGCCATGTTGGAGCCGCAGATGGAGCAGACGGTCCGCTCCACGGCGCAGCCCACCGAGACCTCCTTTTTGATGCCCCCCTCGATCTCGGCGATGAGGTCGGCGTTGCCCTGGGTCCGGAGCATGTAGGCCCAGCCCTTGAGGTAGCGGTAGGGGTCCCCCGCCCGGGTGAGGCGGCCGGGCTCGGCGACCACCTCCGCCCGGTAGATCCGGGCGGTCTGTCCCCGGGCGCTCCACTGGTGGTCGAAGATGCCGCTCTTCCCCACGAAGGCCCCGGCCAGGGCCTCCAGGGTCTCAGGGGGGAACCGCTCTCCGTCCCGGTCCACCTCGTTGTCGCACAGCCGCACGGTGAAGAGGTACACCTCCCCGGCGGTGAGCTTCTTCCGGCTGAACTGACTGATGAGGGCCAGCTCGGCCTCATCGGCGGTCAGCCCGGCGTCCACGCCGGCCGCTTTCTTTACCTCCAAATCCATCCCTCCTTAATGTTCTCCTCCGCTCTGTCCGGCCAGGGCCCCGGCCTGGGCCCGGTAGAGGGCGGCTCTGGCCTCCTCCACCTGATCCTGGAGGTTGATGTCCTCCCACTCCACCTCCACGCCGGAGCCGAAGCCGTGTACGGCCAGCCACAGCTGACAGATCCGCCGGACCACCGGCTCCAGGGAGCGGCGGATGGCGGTGACCTCGCTGGTCATCATGTCGGCCTGCTGGGCGCTCATCCGCTCGGTGGAGGACCAGGAGAGCCCCAGCAGGAAGGGCGGGATGCCGGTCCTGGCCACCAGCTGCTCCAGGATCTGCCGGACGGGCACCTCGCTGTCCAAGATCTGGTTGTCGGCGCCGATGACCTTGATGTCCACATCACCCACGGCCACGAAGTCCCGGACGCTTCCGTCCCGGCCGGCCTGCATGGCGGCCGACCACTCCCTGGCCAGCAGGTCGCACCGCTCCTGGGCCCTGGCCCCGTCCACCCCCTGCTCCGGCCGGTTGACCACGGCGAAGCGCAGGTTGCCCACCCGCTCCCAGTTCATGCCCACCGCCTGATAGATCTTGAGCAAAATCTCGGTCAGGAAGGGCATGGACCGGAGGAGGGAGACGCCGTAGGGACAGTCGGCCTGGGGCTGGAAGGGGGTAAAGAGGAGCAGGTCGGGATAGGGCAGGGGCTGGACCTTTCCCCCGCTGTCCCGGGCACACAGCTGGAAATCCAGGGGGGAATCCCCTTCCCGGATCTCCAGGAGGGCGGGGTCACCGCACAGCAGGGCGACCACCTCCCGGCCCTCCCGGTCCAGCACCAGTTCCCCCACCGCCCGGCCGCAGGTGAGCATGGCGTCCAGGTAACAGTCCAGGAAGGACTGGAGCCCCTGCTGTCCCCTGCCGGTGTTCACCTCCCGGAGGAAGGCGTTGAGGCCGGGCTGGGCGGCGGCATCCCGACAGACCACCGTCAATCCCCCCACCAGCCGGATGAGCTTGGAGAGGGCGGCGTCCACGATGGGAACGGCCTCCCGGACGGCCCGGTAGAGGGGGATCTGGGCGGTGTCCAGGGGGACATACCGGTCCAGCACCCCGAAGGGGTGGCGGCCCCCGTCCCGGAACTGGACGGCGGCGGTGGCAATGGCGGGTCCTTTCTTTTCAAAGCGCAATGGCAAAACCTCCTTTGTCGGTCGTTCTCAGAAGCGCCCCCGCTCCACGAAGCCCACGGCGGCGGCGGACTCCTCCTCCGCGGCCAGGTCGGCGGCAAAGTAGCGCAGGTCGTCCATGGCGTGGTCGAACTCCTTCCGCACCCGGTCGGAGCCGCTCCGCTGGTCCCAGCGGTAGAGGCCGAACTCCCGGAGGATGTCGGGGCAGTCCTGGCAGATGACGATCCTTTTCTGCCGGAGGAGCTCGGCGGTGGTGCGGATGCCGGAGAGGACGTCGTTTCTGGCCTTGACCACGGGGAGTCCTTCCCGGCGGAGGGCCTCCAGGAAGCTGGCGGCGGAGGGGTCCACGATGACCCGTTCCACCGGCCGCTCCCCGGCCAGGCGCCGCAGGTCCCGGACGTACTCCCCGTCGGTGCGCTGGCGGCCCTCCTTTCTGGAGTCGAAGTAGAATTCCCGCACCCGGTACCAGACTCCCTTCTGTTTCCCCCAGAAGCCGAAGGAGGCGGGGTTGACGGTGCCGTAGTCGCAGGAGACGCGCCAGGACTCCATGGGTCCCTCGGGGGCCTCCTCCACATAGTCAGGCCCGAAGAAGTCGTAGACCAGCCCCTCCGGGGTGGTCCACTCTCCCAGGACGAACCGGCGGTAGAAGCTGCCCTGGAACTGCCGCTGGTAGCGGAGGATGGTCTTTCGGGAGAGGGACGGGTTGTCCCACATGGTGAAGTGGAGGTAGAGGACCTTTTTCTCGGCCCTTTTGCAGATCCACTCCCGGTAGAACCAGTGTCCCGGCCCCTCTGGGTTGCAGGAGAACCAGAGCCGGCTTCCCTCCACGGAGCACCGGGCCACGGCCTGCTCCACGAAGGAGCGGGGCATGAGGGCCACCTCGTCCAGGAGGACCCCGGCCAGGGTGACGCCCTGGATGGCGGCGGCGCTGGCCTCATCCTTGCCGCCGAAGAGGTAAAAGGTGTTCTCCCGCCCGGCCAGGCGGAGGGTGAGCAGGTTGCGGGAGAGCCGCTCCTCCAGCTCGAAGCCCAGCTCCTCCAGGAGGGGCCGGACGGGGGAGAGCAGGTTCCGGCGCACGCTGCCCATGGACCGCCCGCACAGGGCGAACTGCTTTTGGTGAAAGGAGGCCATGGCCCAGCAGAAGAAGCTCAGGCCGGTGCACAGGGTCTTGCCGCTGCGGACGGCCCCGTCGCAGATGACGGCCTCCCGGTCCCGGGTCTCGGGTCGGCACCACCAGGTGAGGACCTCCTTTTGCTTGGGGGAAAAGTCCCGGATCACCCCTCCCCCTCCTCCCGGGGCATCTCTCCGCCCTGGGCGGCGTTTTCCAGGGCCCGGAAGAAGTGCTCCGCGCCGTCTCCACCCTTGTGGGCGATCTCCCAGAGGGTCTCCAGGGCGTGCACCTTGTCCACCAGCTTGATCTCCACAGCGCCGTTGCCGTGGCGTTTGAACTCTGCCAGAGCCCTCAGGTCCATGCGGTCGATCTCCCCGGTCTGCTCCTCCCGCAGGAAGGCCAGCTTGACGGCGTCGTTGGCCTTCTGGTCGGCCAGCCGTTCCAACCTCCGGAGCACCTCGTCTCTCCACTGCCTTTCGTTTTTCACTGGCAACCTCCTCTCACCCTACCTGGAAACACCCCCTTCCGTTGCACGTTTTCGTGCATCTTTGGAAAAAAATTTTTTCATGGCTACCAAAATGCTACCAGAAAAACCCCGCAAACCCTTGGGGCGCAAGGGATTCAGAGACTTCCAGAAATTGTATGCTACCAAAACGGCTACCAAGGGAATATTTTTATTTCAAACGTTGCAGATTTTTCAAAAAATACGGAAAATCTGCAACGTTTTTTGCATTGTAAGGGGCGTTATACGTTGATTTTTGGTCAAAAAGTTCCAAAAAATCGCCGTTTTCGCCCCAAAACCCCAAATTTTAGAAGGAGGAATTCCAAATGAGAAACCTCAAGCGGGCTCTCAGCCTGGCTCTGGCCATGGTCATGGTTCTGTCCATGATGGTCATCGGCGCCAGCGCCGCGAGCTATGACGAGTTCACCGACAAGGATGAGATCGTCAACAAAGAGGCTGTCAACGTCCTGGTCGAGCTGGGCGTGATCGAGGGCAAGGATACCGGCGCTTTCGATCCCACCGGCATCATCACCCGCGGCGAGATGGCCAAGATCATCTGCGTGGTCCTGAACAAGGGCCAGGACCCCAACCTGGGTGCTGTGAACAGCAACACCTACACCGACACCGTGGG
>DXDV01000136.1 GCA_019115345.1 Candidatus Intestinimonas stercorigallinarum
TAGCGGGGGTTGGCGCCGGTGCACTGGTCGTCGAAGGCCTGCTCGGTCATCTCGTCCAGGGAGGCCAGGAAGGTCTCCTCGTCGATACCGTAATCCCGGATGGTGGCCTTGATGCCCACCCTTGCCTTCAGCCCGTCGATGGCACGGCACAGGTTCTCCAGCTTCTCCTGGTCGGTGTCTCCGCCCAGGTTCAGGGCGTCGGCTACCTTGGCGTAGCGGGCGAGGGTGTGGGGGTGGTCATACTGGGGGAAGGTGCCCATCTTGGCAGGGGCCTCGGCGGCGTTGAAGCGGAGCACGTGGCAGATCATCAGGGCGTTGGCTACGCCGTGGGGCAGGTGGTGGAAGGCCCCTAGCTTGTGGGCCATGGAGTGGCACACCCCCAGGAAGGCGTTGGCGAAGGCCATGCCCGCCAGGGTGGCGGCGTTGGCCATCTTCTCCCGGGCCGCCACGTCGGTCTGGCCGTTGTCGTAGGCACGGGGCAGGTACTGGAAGATCATTTGCAGGGCCCGGAGGGCCAGGCCGTCGGTGTAGTCCGTGGCCATCATGGAGGCGTAGGCCTCCAGGGCGTGGGTGACGGCGTCGATGCCGGAGGCGGCGGTGAGGCCCTTGGGTGCGCTCATCATCATGTCCGCGTCCACGATGGCCATGTCCGGCATGAGCTCGTAGTCCGCCAGAGGATACTTCACCCCAGTGCTCTCGTCGGTGATGACGGCGAAGGGAGTTACCTCGGAGCCGGTGCCGGCGGAGGTGGGGATGGCGATGAAGCTGGCCTTCTCCCCCATGTGAGGGAAGGTATAGACCCGCTTGCGGATGTCCACGAAGCGCATGGCCATGTCGGTGAAGTCCGCCTCGGGGTGCTCATAGAGGACCCACATGATCTTGCCGGCGTCCATGGCGGAACCGCCGCCGATGGCGATGACGCAGTCGGGGCCGAAGGCCCGCATCCGCTCCGCGCCGGCCTTGGCGCAGGCCAGGGTGGGGTCGGGAGCCACGTCGTAGAACACGTCGTAGCGAATGCCCATCTCGTCTAAGCGGTCGGTGACGGGCTTGGCGTAGCCATTGGCGTAGAGGAACTGGTCGGTAACGATGAAGGCCTTCTTCTTGTTCATGACCTCCTTCAGCTCCCGCAGGGCCACCGGCAGGCAGCCGCGCTTGAAGTACACCTTCTCCGCGGCCCGGAACCACAGCATGTTCTCTCTCCTCTCCGCCACAGTCTTGATGTTCAGCAGGTGCTTGACCCCCACGTTCTCGCTGACGGAGTTGCCGCCCCAGGAGCCGCAGCCCAGGGTCAAAGAGGGGGCCAGCTTGAAGTTGTACAGGTCCCCGATACCGCCCTGGGCGGCGGGGGTGTTCACCAGGATGCGGCAGGTCTTCATCCGGTGGGAAAAGGCCTCCAGCTTCTCCGGCTGGGCCGCGGCGTCCAGATAGATGGAGGCGGTGTGGCCGTAGCCGCCGTCGGCCACCAGCCGGTCCGCTTTGTCCAGGGCCTCGCTGAAGTCCTTGGCGCGGTACATGGCCAGCACCGGGGAGAGCTTCTCGTGGGCGAAGGCCTCGCTGATGTCCACGCTTTCCACCTCGCCGATGAGGATCTTGGCGCTCTCCGGCACGTCAATCCCGGCCATCCGGGCGATGGTGTGGGCGCTCTGGCCCACGATCCCGGCGTTGAGAGACCCGTTGGGAAGGATGGTGTCCCGGACCTTCTGGACCTCGTCGCCCTGGAGGATATAGCAGCCCCGGGCGGCGAACTCGGCGCGGACCTGGTCGTAGACGCTGTCCAGGACGATCACCGACTGCTCGGAGGCGCAGATCATGCCGTTGTCGAAGGTCTTGGAGTGGATGACGGAGTTCACCGCCAGCAGGATGTCGGCGCTCTCGTCGATGACGGCGGGGACGTTCCCCGGCCCCACGCCCACGGCGGGCTTACCGGAGGAGTAGGCGGCCTTCACCATACCGGGCCCGCCGGTGGCCAGGATCAGGTCCGCCTCAGCCATAAGCCGGTTGGTGAGCTCCAGGGAGGGATTGTCGATCCAGCCGAGGATCCCCTCGGGGGCGCCGGCGGCCACGGCGGCCTCCAGCACCACCTTGGCGGCGGCCACGGTGCAGGCCTTGGCCCGGGGATGGGGGCTGAAGATCATGCCGTTGCGGGTCTTCAGGGCCAGGAGGGCCTTGAAGATGGCGGTGGAGGTGGGGTTGGTGGTGGGGATCACCGCCGCCACCACGCCCACGGGCTCCAGGATCTTCTTCACGCCGTAGGCTCTGTCCTCCTCCACCACGCCGCAGGTCTTGACGTTCTTATAGGCGTTGTAGATGTATTCGGCGGCGTAGTGGTTCTTGATGACCTTGTCCTCCACCACGCCCATGCCGGTCTCCTCCACGGCCAGCTTGGCCAGGGGGATCCGGGCCCGGTCGGCGGCGGCGGCCGCCGCCTGGAAAATGGCGTCCACCCGCTCCTGGGTGTAGCCGGCAAAAACCCGCTGTGCCTGACGGACCTGCTCCAGCAGGGCCTCAAAGCTCTCCGCGCTGTCCACCACGGGATAGTTCTTCTCACTGGACATTTGGGACGCTCCTTTCCCCCCGCGGCAGGCGGGGCGGCAGATTGTAGTTGTGTCCGTCAATAAATCGTTAAAAATTTAACCATTTATTTGTTAATAGTTTAACAATAAGAGGAGCGGAATGCAATGACCAATTCTGCCTAACTTTTATATCAATAATTTTCTAATTATATGCAAGTAGCACAATATAAATTGACGACTATGCTTCCATATGGTAGTGCTGTAAAAAGCAGGGCTGGCCCGCGGGAGGGGAGAAATCAATGGAGGCAGACATTCAGTTCAAGTCGGTCTCGGATGACAACATGGAGGCATGTATTCGGCTGAAGGAAGAAGTGGGG
>DXDV01000137.1 GCA_019115345.1 Candidatus Intestinimonas stercorigallinarum
GATTCTTCGCTGTCGCTTCGTCCTCGCAAAGTCCGCTTCACTCTGTTTCCGCCTAACGGCGAAAACTCGCTCCGCTCCCTTGCTCGTCCTCTCACAACACGACCCACTTCGTTGGGCTCGTGTTGTGTAAAAGACGGGGGTTACGGATTCTTCGCTGTCGCTCAGAATGACGGAGGGAGACCTGGCACCGGGCCGGAAGGGGGGAGGCCCGCTCCGTTCACCCCCTCAGTCCGGCTACGCCGGACAGCTCCCCCGTCCAGGGGGAGCTATCATGGCGCGCCGGGTCGACGCGCCCCACAAAAAAGGGCAGCGTCCCTGCACCATGTCCTCACATACCGAGTAAAACGCGGGCGCTGCAAAAGCAGCGCCCGCTGGTTTTACGCCTATGGTGCTCAAATTCAAAGTTCTTTTGCCTACTCTTACTTCCAAAACAGTCCCCGCCCTGGTCTCCGTAACCGGGCGCAGGGGCCGGATACGTTCCGCGTCCGGAGCGGTATCAAAGTTCTTTTACCTACTCTTACTTCTAAAACAGTCCTCACCCTGGTCTCCGTGACCGGGCGCAGGGGCCAGATACGTTCTACGTCCGGAGCGGCATGAAAGTTCTTTTTGCCTACTTTTTCTTTCAAGAAAAAGTAGGGCAAGAAAAAGGAGGTTACTTGCCCACGAGTTTGTGGCACTCGTTGACGGCCTTTTCCACGGCGTTGAGGATGTTCTGGTAGCCGGTGCAGCGGCACAGGTGCCCCGAGATGAGCTTGCGCAGCTCCTCCCGGGTGTACTGCTTGCCCGAGCCCACGATCTCCACCGCCGACATGATGATGCCGGGGGTGCAGAAGCCGCACTGGACGGCGGCCTCCTCGATGAAGGCCTTCTGGATGGGGCTCAATTCGCCGTTCTCCCCCTGCAAACCCTCCACGGTGAGGATGTGCTTGCCCTCGCACCAGGCGGTGAGGTAGATGCAGGAGTCGATGGCCGTCCCGTCCACCAGCACGGTGCAGGCGCCGCACTCCCCCACCTCGCAGCCCCGCTTCACGCTGGTCAGACCTAATCGGTCCCGGAGGGTGTCCAGCAGGGACTCCCGCAGGTCGTAGCCCACCTCCACCGGCCTTCCGTTGACGGTGCAGTGCAGAATCTCCATCATACCTGAGCACCTCCCTTCCGGGCCGCCTCCGCAAAGGCGCGGCCGGAGAGCTCCTCCACCAGCTGCATCCGGAACTCCTTGGAGGCCCGCCAGCTGGTCCGGGGATTGACGTCCTGAAGGGCCAGGGCCCCGATCTTCTCCGCCGCCTCCGCCACGGGAAGGCCCCGGACGCCCTCCTCGGCGGTACGGGCGCGGATGGGGGTGGGGGCCGCCACGCCGAAGGCCAGGCGCACGTCCTGACAGAGGGTCTTGTCCGCCGACAGCTTCACCAGGCAGCTCACCCCCAGGGTGGCGATGTCCATGGCGTTTCGCTGGGCGTATTTGATGTAGTGGCCGGTCCAGCCCTCGAAGCGCTCCTTCGGGAGGACGATGCGGCACAGGAGCTCGGCGGGCCGGAGGTCCACCTTGCCCACCCCCTTGTACCACTGGTCCATGGGGACCACCCGCCAGCCGCCCGGCCCCCGGACGTGCATCTGCGCGCCAAAGGCCAGGAGGGTGGAGGCGGTGTCGGCGGAGGTGACGCCGTTGCAGACGTTGCCGCCCACGGTGCCCGCCGCCCGGAGCTGGGGCCCGCCGGCCATGTCGGCGGCCTCCCCCAGCACGGGGACGTGGGAGCGGATGAGGGGGTCGAAGGTGAGGCCGTGGAAGGTGGTGAGGGGCCCGATGGCCAGGTCGCCGTTCTCCAGGGCGGTCACCCCGGCCAGCTCGGCGTCCAGGCCGTGGATGGAGACCAGCCGGCAGCCCGCCAGCTTGCCCTCCCGTATTTTGATGAGCACGTCGGTGCCCCCGGCGATGACCACCGCCTGGGGGTCCCGCTCCAGGGCGGCGATGGCGTCGGCCACCGAGACCGCCCGGTGGATGGAAGTGATGTCATACATGGCTCATTCCCCCTTTTCGATGAGTCCGGCGGCGGTGAAGGCCTCCACCATGCGCTGGGGATTCATGGGCAGCCGGTGGACGGCCACGCCGGTGGCCTGGAGGACGGCGTTGCGCACCGCCCCCGCCACGGGGATGGCGGGGGGCTCGCCCAGGGCCTTGTTGCCGAAGGGCCCGGAGGGGTCCTCGGTCTCCACAAAGAGGGCGTGGAGCTCCGGGTGGTCCATGGCGGTGGGGAGCTTGTAGTCCAGGAGGTTGCCGTTGAGGAGCCGCCCCTTGTCGTCGTACTTGAGCTCCTCGCTCAGGGCGTAGCCCAGCCCCATGCTCATGCCGCCGTGGACCTGGGCCTCGGCCAGCCTGGGGTTGATGAGCCTGCCCGAGTCGTGGACGTTGACGATGCGCAGGACCTTCACCTTGCCCACGGGGATGTCCACCTCCACCTCGGCGAAGCAGGCCCCGAAGGAGAAGGTGTTGTTCTTGCACTGGATGCTCTCCTCGGCGGTGATGTGCTCACAGTGGTCCAGGGAGTAGAAGGCCTCCAGGGCCAGGTCGGCCAGGGTGAGCACCGTCTCGCCGGTGGCGGCGCGCACCACCGCCCGGTCCCGGATGTCCAGATTGCCCGGGTCCAGATTGGTGAGCCCGGCGGCGAAGGAGAGGAGCTTGGCCTTGAAGGTCTCTCCCGCCCGCTTGATGGCCTTGCCGGTGACGTAGGTCTGCCGGGAGGCGTAGGCCCCGGTGTCGAAGGGGGCGGTGTCGGTGTCCTGGAAGGAGACGATGTGGACGTCCTCGGTGGGGATGCCGATGGCCTGGGCGCACATCTGGGAAAAGACGGTGTCGCCCCCCTGGCCGATCTCGGTGGCCCCCAGCTGGAGCTGGACGGTGCCGTCCTGGTTGAGGATGACCCGGGCGGAGGCCGTCTCCAGGGAGATGGGCCACACGCCGGTCTTGTAGGAAAAGACGGCCATGCCCACCCCACGGCGGACGGGGCCGGTCTGGGGCTTTGCGTATTCCGAGCGGAGCTTCTCCCAGCCGATGAAGTCGGCCCCCTTGCGGACGCACTGGGCAAGGCCGGTGGAGTGGCAGGTGATGCCGTTGGCCGGGTCCACGAAGCCCAGGGGCATGATGTTTTTGAGCCGAAACTCCAGGGGGTCCCAGCCCATTTCCCGGGCGATATCGTCCATAAGGCACTCCCCGGCGAAGTTGCACTGGGGGATGCCGTAGCCCCGCATGGCGCCGGTGGAGCCCAGGTTGGTGTAGACGGTGTAGGCGTCGGAGCGGTGGGCCAGGGCGTCGGGGTAGGTCTGGCGGAAGCCGGTGACGGCGTTGGCCACGATGGCGTGGCCGTGGGAGGCGTAGCCCCCCTGGTTGCTCACCGCCCGGCAGGAGCGGGCCATGAGGCGCATGGCCTTCGGGTCCACCGCGGCCTTCAGGTCGAAGTGGATGGCGTGGCGGGAGCGGGTGTTCCGGAAGGTCTCCTCCCGGGTGAGCTCCAGCTTGACCTTCCGGCCCCCCACCTGGGTGGTGACCCAGGCGTTGAGGGGCTCGTAGAGGACCTCCTGCTTGTTGCCGAAGCCGCCGCCTATGTAGGGCTTGATGACCCGGACCCGCCCCCAGGGGATGCCCAGGGCCTGGCCGGTGACCCGGCGGACGATGTGGGGGATCTGGGTGGAGGAGACCACCACGATGCGCTCCCCCTCCATCCAGGCGTAGGACACCGGATTTTCGATGTGGCAGTGCTGGACGGCCTGGGTGTCGTAGCTGCCGGAAAAGATCCGCCAGGCCGGGTCGGCAAAGACCTCGTCCACGTCCTTCACCGCCGCCCCGGGGGTGATGACGTTGAAGAGGGTGTGCTTGAGGATGTTGTCGGGATGCTCGTCGTGGATGGCCAGCGCCCCGGGGGCCATGGCCGCCTCCGGCGTGGTGTAGACGGGGTATTCCTCATAGGTCACCCGGATGGCGTCCAGCGCCTTCTGGGCGGCGATCTCGTCCTCGGCCACCACCACGGCGATGTCGTCCCCGTGGATGCGCACCCGGCGGTTGAGGAGCTTCCGGTCGGAGACGTCCTGGTGGGCCTCCTCCACGCTCCAGGGGTGGCCGGGGGTGGGGTACTGGATGTCGGGCACGTCAAAGCAGGTGAGGATCTTCACCACCCCGGGGACCGCCCGGGCCTCGGTCAGGTCCATGCCGGTCACCAGGCCGTTTGCGATGGTGCTGTGGAGGATCTTAGCCACCAGGGCCCCCTGGCCCCGGAGATCGTCGGTATACATGGCCCGGCCGGTCACCTTGTCGTAGGCGTCCACCCGGTGGATACTTCTTCCAATTTCCACAAAAGTACACCTCCTGTCATAGGCATTATATCTCAAATCCGCCAAAAAAGAAAGGGGGAAGCGGAGAAGCCGCCCACACCCGCCGGGCACTGTGAGACCGTCCAATTTCGTGGGGTCCTGCGCCCCGCAAACAGCGTGGCGCCGTGTCGGCATGGCGGGCGGCCAAAGGCCGCCCCTACGAATGCGCCGCAAGGGTGGGGTAGGGGCGGCCTGCGGCCGCCCGCCCGGATCGCTCCCCCTGGACGGGGGCGCTGTCCGGCACAGCCGGACTGAGGGGGTAAATAGAGGGAAGCACCGCCCTTCCTTCTGTCATTCTGAGCGCCCCCTTTGTCATTCTGAGCGACAGCGAAGAATCCGTTTCTCCCGTCCTTTCGCGTAACAGAAAGGTACAAGGACGGGGGATGCGGATTCTTCGGCCTTGCGGCCTCAGAATGACGGGAATGGGGCGCGGTTCTCCTGTGTGTGGGGCGCGACGACCCGGCGCGCCAACAGGTCCCGTATGGCAACGGCGGGCGGCCACAGGCCGCCCCTACGAATTCGCCGCA
>DXDV01000138.1 GCA_019115345.1 Candidatus Intestinimonas stercorigallinarum
GATGTTGGCTATGGCGCCGGCCAGGGTGATGTAGAAGAAATACTCCCGGGAGTATTGAAAGGTCTCCTCATTCACCGTTCCGCCGAACATGGCGATGATCTCGGTCTGAAAGAGCAGATAGACGGCGGTCAGCACCAGGCTGGCCGCCAGGCTCATCACCACGGCGTTGCCCACGCTGCGCTTGGCGCTCTCCCGGTCGCCTCGGCCCAGGCTGATGCTGACGAAGGCGCAGCAGCCGTCGCCCACCATGACCGCCACGGCCAGCGCCACCACGGTCAGCGGAAACACCACCGTATTGGCGGCGTTGCCGTAGGAGCCCAGATAGCTAAGGAAAGCGGCAAAGGACTCTCCGCCACCGACACGGCCATCCTGAAAAAGGTGGAGTCCATCATCGAGCAGGAGTTCTCCTTCTCGCTGAAAATGAACGCCCAGGGAGTGGGGGCCTACATCCGGAAAAGGCTGGGGCTGGCCGACGGAAACGATCCCGTTCCCACAGAAAATTGACGGGCGGCGTGATTTCAACTATAATGGAGCTGAACCTACCGCTGAAATGCCTTGCCCCAACAGGCAAGGACATGGGAGGTGAGGCGCGGTGGCGGATTCCAACATAACCAAGCGGGCTCTGGCCGGCGCGCTGCGGGAGCTCATAGAGGAAATGCCCTTCGATAAGATCAATGTGACCCATATCTGCGAAAAGTGCCACATGAGCCGCAAGAGCTTTTACTATCACTTCAAGGACAAGTACGATCTGGTCAACTGGATCTTTGACACCGAGTTCATTTCATACGCCCAGGCGTATTCGGGCGCCAGCCGGCTCAACGAACGGCTGGAGATCTTGGAGGATATCTGCGCCTACTTTTATGAGAACAGGAATTTCTACCGCAAGGCGCTGAAGATCAAAGGGCAGAACTCCTTTTCCGAGCATCTGCGGGAGTACTGCCTGCCTTTTTTGAAGGCGCGCGTCGTCTCCCTGCTGGGCGAGGAGGCGGGAGACGATTTTACCGTCCAATTCTTCACCGACGCGGCCCTCTGCGCCATCGAGCGGTGGATGACCGACAAGGACTGCATGCCGCCGGGGGAATTCGTGTCCAGGCTGAAGCGCATCCTGTTCAACGGCACGGCCTCCCTCCACCGGGAGATCGAGCGCTCCAAGCTTACGGAACCGCGCCGGGACGGCGAGGGCACATAGAAGCCTCTCCCCCAGGGAGAGGCTTTTTTGCGCCCTTTTCACGGCCGCGTATGGAGGAATTCCGGGACCTTGGCCCCGTCCCGGTAGCCCTTCTGATACAGCGCGCGGAGCGCCCCAGCGTCCCGGCACAGCGTCTGCACGCCGCAGGTGTCGTCCGGAGCCACGATCAGCACCCTGCCCTCCGCCGCCAGCCTGCGCGCCAGGGCCACCCCCTCGTTATACCGCCTCGCCCGCTGCTCCAGCCGTTTGGCCGCCAGCGGGTATTTTTTGCGGATGCGCCTTGCCAGCTTTTGGTCCCGGTCGGGGGTCCGGACGGTGTCCTCCGGCAGCGTCAGCAGCAGGACCGCCCGGTCACAGCCCAGCTCGAGCGCCTTTTGGATGGGGATGGTGTCGGAGAGCGCGCCGTCGTAGTAGAGGGTGTCCCCCACGGCATAGGGGCGGCAGACAAAGGGAATGGCGCAGGAGGCCTTCAGCACGCTGTAATCATCCTGGGCCAGGTCCTCCAGGCCAAAGTACCTGGCCCTTCCGGTCTCCGCCTCGGTGGCCACGGCGCAAAACTTCATGGGGCTCCGTTTCGCGGCGGCGTAATCCAGGGGATTTTCGCCGCCGGAATTGCTCAGGGTGCCGTAGACGTAGTCCAGGTCCAGAAAGGACCGTTTGAAGAGAAAATTCCGGATGTCGGCGTATTCCTTCCGCAGGCCGTATCCCGAATAGAACTGGAAATTGCGCCCCCGCTGGCCCGCCGCGTAGGAGATGAGGTTGGCGCTCCCGGCGGAGACGCCGACCCCCACGTCGAACTGGAGCCGATGGTCCATGCAGTAGTCCAGCACGCCGGAGGCGTAGATGCCCCGATAGCCGCCGCCCACGTCCACGATGCCGATGGTTTCGCCGCTCATGCGTTCACTCCCTTTTTTCGGAAAGGCGGCCGTCAGGAGATCGGTCAGCCCGCTCTCAAACAGGTTGTTGTGAGCCGGCGGCCCCACTCCCGTATGGTCCCGTCCCTGTCGAAGCAGGCGGCGCAGGCGTCGTCGGAGATGACGGTGTCCACCTTGCAGTTGTCGCCCTGCGCCTCCCAGAGGGCGGTGCGGTAGGTCTGCTCCATCCGCGCCTGCTCCACCGCCTGATGGGCCAGGCGCTGCACCGGGGCGGGACAATCCGGCTCCGGCAGCAAAATGGTGAAGATGGGGGAGAGCTGCTGAGCGCCGTCAAAGAGTTTGCCGTTGAGGATGGCTTCGGTGTCCTTCTGGCCATACTGATACCAGACGGAGCAGAGCAGCCCCTTCTTCCGCAGCGCGGCGCAGGCGTCCGCCGCGCCCTCCCCGTATCTGACCGCCGCCATCAGGTTGTTGACCTCGGCCGCGCCGTCCAAAAAGGCCGGGGTCACGTCCCCGGGCGCGCAGAACAGGAAGAAGGCGCTGTCCGGATGCTTCTTCACCAGGGGGAGCGCCAACGCGGGCCGCTCCCCGGCCAGAAGCGTCCAGACGAACACGCCCAGAGCCTCTCCCTCCCGGATCAGGGCGTGGTACCTCGGCCCGGTCCGGTCGAGCCCCTCTGTGTCGAGCTCCAGGAGGATGGTCCAGGGGATGTTGCATCCCAGCCTCTTTTCGTTTTCCCGGATGCGCTGGGCGCCGGCCGTACAGCCGTTGTAGCCCAGATTCATGCCGAAGGTGTACAGCCGGTCCAGATCCGCCCAGGCCACCGTGTCCCGCACCAGGGCGTAGTAGCCGCTGTCCTCCTTCTGGAGCATGGTCTGCGCCGCGCCAAAGAAGTGCTGCTGAAACCTCCCCCTGGAGAATTGCAGGGCCATATCCACCAGGTTGCGGGTATTGCGCTCCGGGCTTTCCCGGATCTCCTTGAGCATCCTTTTCACAAAGGTCCCCACCAGGATCCTGGACATCGTCTCTTCCATCGGTCTTACTCCTCCCACGGCACAGGGATTCTACTTGAGATCATAGTCCCGCCGCCGGGTCCGGGCAAGGGACAATTTTCTCCCTGTGCTCAAAAAGGTGACAAAATCGCGGATATGTCATCCTTTCGGACGGGCGTCCCCTTCTGTCCGGAGACTTCCGGCGGGAAACCCCTTATACTTTGCGCAGAGAAGCCGCGCGCGGGGCAGGCCGCGCTCCCGCCCCGCGCAGACAAAAGAAAGGATGTTGAACTATGGGGAAAATAAGCCGGAATTCCGGCAATCTCATCATGTGCATCGGGGAGATCGTCATCGGCGTTCTCCTGCTGATCGATCCGACGGGCTTTACCAGCGGCATCATCATCCTGCTGGGCGTCCTGCTGGCGGCGGCCGGCATCAAGAGCGTCGTCGGCTATTTCCGGACGGACCCCGAGACCGCCGCCCAACAGAGCGCCCTGGCAAAGGGCCTCTTTCTGGCGGGTGCGGGGCTGTTCTGCGTCTTTCGCTCCGACTGGTTCATCGCCGCCTTCCCGCTGCTGACCGTGTTTTACGGCGTGCTGATCCTCCTCTCCGGCATCAGCAAGGTGCAGTGGGCCGTCGATCTCTTCCGCCTGAAGCAGCCGTACTGGTATGTCACGCTGATCGGGGCCGTCCTGTCCCTGGCCTTCGGGGCCATCGTCCTCGTCAACCCCTTCGCGTCCACGGCGGCGCTGTGGGTCTTTATCGCCGTCTCCCTCATTGTGGAGGCCGTCGCGGACATCCTGTCGTTCTTCCTGGGACGGAGGTGACGCGCCCAGGCCAAAGCGCCGCGAGGCCCCGGATGTGCCGACGCACATCCGGGGCCTCGCGGCTGTTGGTATGGAGGGGAACGATTCCCAAACTGGGAAGCTTAGTTCTTGGGGGGCATCACGGTGGCCATGCCTTTGATGACCACGTCGCCATTCTGGTTGGTGCAGATGGTCTCCAGCTTGACGATGTTCTTCTCAGCCATGATCTCGCTCACGGTGCAGGTGGCGGTGACGGTGTCGCCGAAACGCACGGGCTTGGTGAACTTGAGCTCCTGGCCCAGGTAGATGGTTCCGGGGCCGGGCAGCTTCATGGCCAGGACGGCGGAGATGAAGCCTGCGGAGAGGATGCCGTGGGCGATACGGCCGCCGAACATGGTCTTGCTGGAGGCATCCTCGTTCACGTGAGCGGGGTTGAGATCGCCGGTGATGCCGGCAAACAGATAGACGTCGGTCTCCGTGACAGTCTTGGACATGCTGGCGGAATCACCGATCTTCAGTTCCTGAATGGTCATTGGCTGCAAACTCCTTCCATTTTGTCATACGCTATGTCGAAGCCGTGGATGGGCGGCTGGACACAGCCCGGACAAGTGATCGCGAATCAGATGAACATGCCCCAGATAAGAGCCAGCACCAGGGAAGCTATCAGGGGGATGATGCAGGTGGTGACGCAGATGTCCATGTAGGACTCCTTGTGGGTGCAGTTGGACACGGCCAGCAGGGTCAGGACGGCGCCGTTGTGGGGCAGGGTGTCCAGACCGCCGGAGGAGATGGAGGCGATACGGTGCAGGGACTCCAGGGTGCTGGTGTTGCCAGCGGCCATCTCGGCGTACTGGGGACCCAGGGCCTCCAGGGCGATGGACATACCGCCGGAAGCGGAACCGGTGGCGCCGGCCAGCAGGTTGACGGCCACAGCCTCGGAGAAGAGGATGGAACCGGGCATGTTCAGGGCGATGTTGGTCAGCACGGCGAAGCCGGGGACCACCTTGACCACGGAGCCGAAGCCCACGGCGCAGGCGGTGTTCATGATGGCGCCCATGGAGCCGTTGGCGCCCTCGTTGATGGCGGGCATGAGGATCTTGGCCTGGTTCAGGTTCATGAGGCAGCACACCAGGATGCCGCAGACCAGGGCGATGACGATGGCGTAGTTGGAGGCCAGGGTGATGCCGGTGGCGTTCTCCAGCAGGACGGGGAACAGGTTGAGCATCAGCACCACGACGATCAGGGGCACCAGGCCGCTGAGCCAGTGCCAGGAGGGCATAGCGCTCTCGTCATACTCGATCTCCTTGTGCTTGGGGTCGGCCACGAAGTGCAGGCCCTTCTTGCGGGCCTGGCTGGCGCGCCACTCAAGGTAGGCATAGGCGGGGACGAACATCACGACGCAGGCCACGATGGAGAGCAGGGGGGCGGCCATGGTGGTGGTGCCGTAGTAAGAGGTGGGGATCAGGTTCTGGATCTGGGGGCTGCCGGGGATGGCGGTCATGGTGATACCAAAGGCGCCGGTGGCGATGGCGCCGGGCAGCAGGGTCCGGGGCAGGTCGGCCGCACGGTAGATGGAGTAGCCCATGGGGTAGATAACGAACACCACGACGAACAGGGAGATGCCGCCGTAGGTCATCAGCAGGCAGGGCAGCACCACGGCCAGCACGGCGAACTTGGAGCCGATGAGCTTCACCAGGGCGTTGCCCAGGCTGCGGGCGGAACCGGTCATATCCATGACCTTGCCGTAGACGGCGCCCAGGAAGAAGGGCGGGAACCACTGGAATACGTAGTCGGCCATGCCCTTCATGTAGTCGCCGATGTAGGCGTCCAGCACGTTGTAGCCGCTGAGCACAGCCACCACCACGGCGCAGACGGGGGCGACCCAGATGATGGAGAAGCCCTTGTAGGCCAGGAACATCAGCAGCACCAGGCCCAGAATGATGCCAAACAGGCTCATGTAATTTTACCTCCTCAACACTTCTTTATATCTTCTCTTCTCAAAAAACGCGGGGATCGGTTTTCTCAGAAGGCAAGACCCATGCGCTCCTCACGGAAGATGCGCTCGTCCATGGTCTTGACGTCCTTCACGATGGGAGCGAAGTCCATCAGGTCCAGCACGTCCTTCTGGAGGTCCACACCGGGGGCGATCTCCTTGAGCTCCACGCCCTCGGGAGTGAGCTCAAAGACGGCGCGCTCGGTGATGTAGAGCACGGGCTGGCCCTTCTCCAGGGCGTACTCGCCGGAGAAGGTGACCTGCTCCACTTCCTTCAGGAACTTCTTGTCCCGGCCCTCCTGGAGGATCTGCAGCTTGCCGTCGGCCACACCCAGCTTCAGGCCGCCGGCGGTGAAGGTGCCGCAGTAGACGACCTTCTTGGCGTTCTGAGTGATGTTGATGAAGCCGCCGCAGCCGGCGATCTTGGGACCGAACTTGGAGACGTTGATGTTGCCCTTCTCGTCGGCCTGAGCCAGACCCAGGAAGGCCACATCCAGGCCGCCGCCGTCGTAGAAGTCGAACTGATAGGGCTGGTCCAGGATGCAGTCGGGGTTGGTGGTCACGCCGAAGTCCTTGCCGCCGGCGGGGATGCCGCCGATGGTGCCGGCCTCGGTGGTGAGGACCATGCCCTCCAGACCCTCTTCAGCGGCCACAGCGGCCACGCCCTCGGGCATGCCGATGCCCAGGTTGGTGATGGCGTTGGGCACCAGCTCCATGGCGGCCCGGCGGGCCACGATCTTCCGCTGGTCCAGCTTCATGGGCTGCAGGGAGTCCACGGGCACCCGGATCTCGCCGGAGTAGGCGGGATTGTAGCTGGTGCCGAAGGTCTGCATGTGGTTTTCGGGGGCGGCCACCACGATGGCGTCCACGTAGATGCCGGGCAGGCGGACCAGACGGGTGTCCAGAGCGCCGTACTCCACCACGTTCTCCACCTGGACAATGACCTTGCCGCCGGAGTTCTTGGCGGCCTGGGCGATGGCCAGGGTCTCAGCGGTGACGCCCTCCTTCTGGAAGGTGCAGTTGCCGTGGGTGTCGGCATAGGTGGCGCGGATCATAGCCACGTTGATGGGCAGGGCCTTGTAGAACAGACGCTCCTGGCCGCCGATCTCGATCAGCTCCACCAGGGGGCCGGCCTCCCGGGCCAGATCGTTGAGCATGCCGCCCTCCAGCCGGGGATCGGCGAAGGTCTTCAGGCCAACGTGGGTGATGACGCCGGGCTTGCCGGCGGCGATATCACGGAACAGGTGAGAAATGACGCCCTGGGGATAATTGTAGGCAGCGCACTTGTTCTCCTGAGCCAGCTTCTGCAGCCGGGGCACCAGACCCCAGTGGCCGCCGATGACCCGGGCCACCAGGCCCTCTTCGCCCAGATGGTTGAGACCCCGGGTGGCGCTGTCGCCCTGGCCGGCGGCGTAGACCGCGGTGAGAGCCTTGGGGGAACCCTCATTCAGGAAGAGCTCCTGCATTTTGGCCTCTACCTCTTCCGGTACCATGGCGCCAACAAAGCCGCCAAAGCCGACGGTGTCGCCATCGTGGATATAGGTGCGGACTGCCTCCTCAGCTGACATGATCTTGGGCATGGAACACCACTTCCTTTCCTGACACGCAATTTTGTGTATCTTGCATGCGCCACGGGATAGACGCGTACAGCATTTGGGAAAAATGGCCTTTGCCTGCCTATCAAATCGCCTGACGCATACACACAGTATATCCGCAAGAGGTCGCACATGTAAAATGCCTTTTTGAAAGGCAACCATGCAGAAGAATTATAGTTTGCACTATTTCTATGAAAATTAAAAAAATTTTATGTACAGTTTTGCTACAATAATACTTTTTACAAAATCCATCCATTCTAAAAAAGCATACTTTTGTGTCATCTCCTCAAAGCCGAGGGCCACTCTTTGGTTATATTGCATTGACAAATCATGTATTCTTCCGTTATAGTTAGGTATAACCACATTAATGTTATGGTTGGTGGCGCGGTATTTGCCGCGCAAGGAGGGACAGGTATGGAGATCCAACAGCTCAAGTACTTTGTCGAAGTGGTCCGCCAGGAGAGCTTTACCCGGGCGGCCGCCCAGCTTTTCGTCACCCAGCCCATGCTGACCCGGGCCATCAAGAGCCTGGAGGAGGAACTCAACATCCGCCTCATCGAGCGCACCAGCAAGAGCTTCTACCTCACCGACGCCGGACAGGTCCTCTACGACCGGGCCCAGGATTTTCTCCTCCAATACGACGACATCTTCCAGACCATGGCCGACGTGCGCTCGGTGCGGACGGGAGAGGTCCGGCTGAGCATCCCCGGGGTGCTGCTGGAGGTCTACTTCCCGCTTCTGCTCGCCCGGTTCCACCGGCACTTCCCCGGCATCGACATCTCGGTGGTGGAGGAGGGCTCCAAGCTGGTGGCCGCCGCCGTCAGCTCCGGCCGGGCCGACCTGGGCCTGGTGATGCTGCCGGTGGACGAGCCCTACCGCTTTGAGAGCAAGACCCTCATCAGCGACGTCTGCCAGCTGGCGGTGAGCCGGCACCATCCCTTCGCCAAGCTCAGCAGCGTCAACCTTCAGGACCTGAAGAACGAGACCATACTTACCTTCAGTGAGACGGCCACCCTTCACGACACCTTTATCCGTATGTGCGGGGAGCAGGGCTTCGCCCCCCGCATCGCCTATAAGAGCCTTATGACCCGGTTCAGCATGAAGATGGTGGGGATGCAGCAGTGCGTGGCCGTCCTCCCCCTGCCCATCCTCCAGCCCGACCTGTGCGAGGAGCTGGTCACCGTCCCCCTGGAGCCGGTGATCCCCTGGGAGATCGCCATCATCCGCCGGCGGGAGGGCTACCGCTCCTTCGCCGCCACCCAGCTCTTCGACCACATCTGCGAGCACTTCGCCGCTCTGGAGGGCGGCGGGGCAGGAGAACTGAAGAACGGGGCGTGAGATCTTCCGCCGGTTCCCATTCCACTTCGCCGGGCTCGTGTTGAAGAAAGGACGGAGACACAGAAGCAAACCGGGCGGGCGCAGGCCGCCCGCCATATGGATGCGGCACCGTGTTTTCGCGGGCGCGCCGGGTCGTCGCGCCCCACACAAAGAAGAACCACGTCCCACCCTGTCATTCTGAGGCCGCAGGCGGTCAAATCCGCAGCCCCGTCCTTGGCTCCCTCTCCGAGGGAGCTGCCGCCGCAGGCGGCTGAGGGAGTATCCCTGTTACGCAAAAGGACGGGAGAAACGGATTCTTCGCTTCGTCCTCGCAAAGTCCGCTGTGCTCTGTTTCCGCCTGACGGCGAAAGCTCGCTCCATTCCCTCACCAAAAGTCAGGACCCCCGGCTAAGCCGGGGGCTTGAGTAAGCCCTAGAAGGGCACAATACGGACAACGCCCCTAAAGGGGCCGCGAATGGGTCGGCCAACTGCATTGCTGACTCATGGCCGGCCCCTGAAGG
>DXDV01000139.1 GCA_019115345.1 Candidatus Intestinimonas stercorigallinarum
TGTCCCTATTGCGGGGGCAAATTATAAAGCAAGAGGAAGAAGTATATGGGGTTTTTTGACAAGATCAAAAAGCTGAACATCTTTGCGGGCTTTTCCGCCATCGACGACGACTTCTACGACGAGCTGGAGGAGAAGCTCATCCTGTCCGACATGGGAATGGACACCACCCTCAAGGCGGTGGAGGAGCTCAAGAGCCGGGTGAAGAGCGAGAAGCTCAAGGACAAGGAGGAGGTGCGGGACTGCCTGCGCCGGGTGCTCCAGGACATGCTGGCGGTGGGGGAAGCGGGCCTGGACCTCTCCACCCGCCCCTCGGTGATCCTCTTCATCGGGGTCAACGGCGTGGGCAAGACCACCACCATCGGCAAGCTGGCCGCCGCCCTGAAGGCCCAGGGGAAGAAGGTCCTCCTCTGCGCCGGGGACACCTTCCGGGCCGCCGCCGCCGACCAGCTCACCATCTGGTCCCAGCGGGCGGGGGTGGAGATCGTCAAGCAGCACGAGGGGGCCGACCCCGCCTCGGTGGTCTTTGACGCGGTGAGCGCCGCCAAGGCCCGGAACAGCGACGTCATCCTGGTGGACACCGCCGGACGGCTCCACAACAAACAGAACCTGATGAACGAGCTGAGCAAGATCTCCCGCATCATCGACCGGGAGCTCCCCGGCTGCGCCAAGGAGACCCTGCTGGTGCTGGACGCCACCACCGGCCAGAACGGCCTCATCCAGGCCAGACAGTTCCGGGAGGCCGCCGGGGTCACCGGCATCGTCCTCACCAAGCTGGACGGCACCGCCAAGGGCGGCATCACCGTGGCCATTGCCGACACCCTTCAGATCCCCGTGAAGTACGTGGGCCTGGGGGAGGGCATCGAGGATCTGCGCCCCTTCGACGCCGAGGGCTTTACCGAGGCGCTGGTGTGATCCATCCCACAACGACGGCCGCAGGGCCTTGATTTTGGAGGAATCGAAATATGGAAAGGATCGACGGACGGGCTTGGGACCAGCTCCGGCCCATGGAGATCGTCCCCGGCTTCAACCAATTCGCGGAGGGCTCCTGCCTCATCCGCTGCGGCAACACCATGGTGCTGTGCACCGCCTCGGTGGAGGAAAAGACCCCGCCCCACGTCCCCGAGGGGGAGGGCTGGGTCACTGCCGAGTACTCCATGCTGCCCCGGGCCAACCGGGAGCGGAGCAAACGGGACATTTCTAAGCTGAAGCTCTCCCCCCGGTCGGCGGAGATCCAGCGCCTGGTGGGCCGTGCCCTCCGGGCGGCGGTGGACATGAAGAAGCTGGGGGAGCGCACCATCACCATCGACTGCGACGTGCTCCAGGGGGACGGCGGCACCCGCACCGCCAGCGTCACCGGCGGCTTTGTGGCCCTCTCCTACGCGCTCCACAGCCTGGTGGAGCGGGGGGTGCTCTCCGAGATGCCCCTGACCACCTGCGTGGCGGCCATCTCCGCCGGCATCGTGGACGACCAGCCGCTGCTGGACCTGTGCTACGAGGAGGACTCCGCCGCCCAGGTGGACCTCAACTGCGTCATGACCGGCGAGGGGGAGATCGTGGAGCTCCAGGGCACCGGCGAGGGCCGGGCCTTCACCATCGAGGAGCAGCGGAAGCTGGTGGACCTGTGCGCCAAGGGCATCCGGGAGGTCCAGGCCATCCAGCGGGCCGCACTGGGAGGTTGAGCCATGAAGGTCGTGCTTGCCAGCAAGAACCAGCACAAGCTGGTGGAGATGCGGGACATCCTCTCCGCCCAGGGGGTGGAGGTGGTCCTGGAGCCCGACGTGGGCGTGGATGTGGACGTGGAGGAGACGGGGACCACCTTTGAGGAGAACTCCCTCCTGAAGGCCAGGGCGGTGATGGAGGCCAGCGGCCTCCCCGCCATCGCCGACGACTCCGGCCTCTCGGTGGACGCCCTGGGCGGCGCTCCCGGCGTTTACTCCGCCCGGTACGGCGGGGAGGGCCTGGACGATGCGGGCCGGTACCGGCTGCTGCTGGAAAACATGAGGGGCCAGCTGGACCGGAAGTGCAAATTCGTCTCGGTCATCACCCTGTGTATGCCCAACGGGGACGTGATCTCCGCCCGGGGGGAGTGCCCCGGCACCCTGGCCTACGCCCCCCAGGGGGAGAACGGCTTCGGCTACGACCCCATCTTCTTCGTGCCGGAGAAGAAAAAGACCTTCGCTCAGCTCAGCTCCGAGGAGAAAAACGCCATCTCCCACCGGGGAAACGCCCTGAAGCTCTTTCAGCGGAAGCTGGCCGGCTACCTGTCCGGCCAGAGCCAATAATAAAAATAAAGGAGAAACTATGGATCTGACAAGCAAGCAGCGGGCCCAGCTTCGGGGCCTGGCCAATTCCATCGACACCATTCTGCACGTGGGCAAGGACGGCCTGGGGGACAACCTCATCAAGCAGGCCGACGACGCCCTGGAGGCCCGGGAGCTCATCAAGGGCAGGGTGCTGGAGAACTCCATGCTCACCGCCCGGGAGGCCGCCGAGGCCCTGGCCCAGGCCACCCGCAGCGAGGTGGTCCAGGTCATCGGAACAAAATTCGTGCTCTATCGTCAAAGTCACAATAAGGACAAAAAGGATCGGATCGTTCTGGTGAAGGACAAGCGCGGCTGACGAATTTTGTTCCCCGCCGCATCTGCGGCGTGCAAGCAGTCCTGCGGACTGCTTGGCGCAAAGCGGGATTTACTCCCGCCGCGCAGGTGAAGTGACAAAGGGGGTCCCCACAGGGCTTTGCCCTGTGGGGGAGACAAAGTTCGTATTATATCGTCAAAGTCACAATAAGGACAAGAAGGACCGGATCGTGCTGGTGAAGGACAAGCGGCAGGGCTGACCGTTACCCTGGCGAAGCCCTCCGGAAAAACCAGGTTCCGGCCTGGCGTGAGGAACCATACAGCGGCGTCTTGGAAGAACAGTCGAGGAAAGAGGAGTGTTCTCATATGAAGATCGGCGTGTACGGCGGAACCTTTGACCCGCCCCATCTGGGGCACATGGAGGCGGCCCGGGCGGCGGCCGCCCTGCTGGAGCTGGACAAGATCCTCTTTGTGCCGGCGGCCGTCCCGCCCCACAAGGACCTGCCCCCGGAGGCGGTGCCGGCGGAAGACCGGCTGGCCATGACCGCATTGATGGCCGACGGCCTCTGCCTGGAGGCGGGGCGGCCCGGTCTGGCCCAGGCCGACGGCCTGGAGCTCTCCCGGCAGGGCAAGAGCTACACGGCGGATACCCTGGAGGAGCTGCGGCGGCGCTATCCGGAGGACGAGCTGTGGCTCCTCATGGGGACGGATATGTTCCTCACCCTGCAAAACTGGCGGGAGCCGGAGAAGATCACCGCCCTGGCGGGCATCGCCGCCTTTGCCCGGCGGGAATCGGATGCCGGGGGGCTGCTCCGGACCCAGGGGGATCACCTGCGGGAGCGCTTCGGCGCCAGGGTGGCGGTGGTGGAGCTGCCCCAGATCATGGAACTCTCCTCCACCCAGGTCCGGGCCATGCTGGAGAAGGACCGGGCGGCGGCCAGAGAGCGCCTCTGGTGCCAGGTCTACGGCTATATCCTGCTCCACGGCCTCTACGGCGGCGGCGTGGACCTCAAGCACCTGGACGACGACGACCTCCGCTGCGCCTCCCTCTCCATGGTGAAGGCCAAGCGCATCCCCCACATCAAGGGCTGCGAGGAGGAGGCGGTGCGTCTGGCGGAGCGCTGGGGGGCCGACCCCCATCTGGCCCGCCGGGCGGGCATCCTCCACGACTGCACCAAGTACCTGGAGCTGGACGAGCAGCTGGCCCTGTGTGAGAAATACCACGTCCCGCTGGACGAGCTGGAGCGGGTGGCGGTGAAGCTCCTCCACGCCAAGACCGGCGCCGCCATCGCCCGGCACGTCTTTGGCGAGCCGGAGGCGGTGTGCGACGCCATCTACTGGCACACCACCGGCAAGGCCGATATGAACCTGCTGTCCAAGGTCCTCTACCTGGCCGACTACATCGAGCCCTCCCGGGAGGACTTCGACGGCCTGGCGGAGCTGCGGCGGCTGGCCTATACCGACCTGGACAAGGCCCTTCTTCTGGGCTGCGAGCTGACCATCGCGGACATGGAGGAGCGGGGCGTCCCCGTGCACAGCAACACCCTCCAGGCGAGAAATTATCTGAGAGGACGGGCCTGATGGACCCGGAGAAGGAAACGGGCGGAAGGCGTGGGCATCTCCGGCTTCCCCCGCCGGGAAGGCTGGAACAGACGGCCTGAGTAGTTGCGTTTTTCTGGAAAATGTGATATGGTACAGGGCGTATTCCAGAAAACGAGCCCCATTTTGACCGGGCGAGATCACTCATCTCCTGAAAGGACGAAGCACATGACCCCAGAAAAAGAACACAAGAAAGGCGGCAGCCGTCTGGCCGGGTCCTCGCCGGAGCGGCGGGCCAAGAAGCCCCGGAAGCCGCTGACCTCCAAGCAGAAGGCCCTGCGGGCGGCCTACATCACCGTCACCGTCCTGGCCGCCATCGTGGTGGTGGTATTCGCGGCGTCCAAGCTGCTCTTCATCAAGCCGGAGGTCTCCCCCAGCGGGGAGCTGCCCCAGGTGCCCGCCGAGAGCGGGAGCCTGGAGACCGAGACCCCCAGCGTCTACGGCAGCGGCCGGAAGGAGGACTTTTTCACCTTCCTGGTCATCGGCCGGGACACGGGGGGCGGCGGCAACACCGACACCATCCTCCTGGCCGCCTATGACGTGCCCAACCAGAAGCTCAACGTCATGAGCGTCCCCCGGGACACCATGGTCAACGTCTCCTGGGACATCAAGCGCATCAACTCCGTCTACAATATGTACGGCGGCGGAGATGACGGCATCGAGGCCCTGGACCAGGAGATCAGCCAGCTGGTGGGCTTCGTGCCCGACTTCCAGGTGGTGGTGGAATGGGAAGCCGTGGGCGAGCTGGTGGACGCGCTGGACGGCGTGTGGTTCGACGTGCCCCGGGACATGAACTACGACGACCCCACCCAGGACCTGCACATCCACCTGGAGAAGGGCTACCAGCTCCTGGACGGGGAGGCCGCCATGGGGGTCATCCGCTACCGCCACGACAACGACAGCCGCTACGGCTACCCCGACGGCGATCTGGGCCGCATCAAGACCCAGCAGGCCTTTCTGACGGCGGTGGTGGAGCAGTGCCTCCAGATCACCAACGTCACCCGCATCGGCGAGCTGGCCGAGGTCTTTAACAACAACGTCACCACCAACCTCTCCATGCAGAACCTGCTCTGGTTTGCCCAGCAGGCCATTTTCGGCGGCCTGAAGATGGAGAACGTGAGCTTTGTCACCATGCCCTGCACCAATGAGTCGGTGTGGAGCAGGAGCTACGGCAACATGCAGTCCTACGTGGTGCCCAGTACCGATGAGTTGGTGGACCTGGTGAATCAGTGCTTCAACCCCTATCTGGAGGAACTGAGCTCCCGGGAGCTGGACATCATGTACGTCAACTCCGACGGCACCATCGGCTCCAGCACCGGACGCCTGGAGGACACCACCCACAACAGCGCCTGGATCGAGTGGAAAAACCGGCCTCAGGAGACGGACACGCCCGAGGAGACGGGCACCCCCGGGGAGACGGACACACCCGAGGAGACCGGCACGCCTGGGGAGACCGGCACGCCTGGGGAGACCGGCGCGCCGGAGGAGACCGGCAGTCCCGCCCCGGAGGAAACGGAGACCCCAGTACCCGGTGAGACGGAGACCCCGGCGCCCGGTGAGACGGAGACGCCCGCTCCGGAGGAGACCGGCGCCGCCCCCGCGGAGAGCGCCGCGCCGGAGGAGACGTCCAGCCCGGAGCCGGTGGAGCCTCCGCCCGCCGAGAGCGATACCCCCGGTACCGACGGCCCTCCCGAGGGCATCCCCATTCTGTAATGATCTAAAAAAGGAGAGAACGCCTATGACGCCGAAGGAAATGGCGCTGACCATCGCCGGAGCCCTGGACAGCAAGAAGGGCCTGGATATCAAGGTCCTGGAGACCGGGCCCCTCACCACCCTGGCCGACTACTTTGTCATCTGCACCGCCACCTCCACCACCCAGGTGAAGGCCCTGGCCGACGAGTGCGAGAAGGTGATGAAGGAGCAGGGGGAGCTGCCCCACCACATCGAGGGACACCGGGGCGGCACCTGGATCCTGCTGGACTTCTCCTCCGTGGTGGTCCACCTCTTCATGGACGAGGCCCGGCAGTTCTATGAGCTGGAGCGGCTGTGGAAGGACGCGGCGGAGGTGGACCTGAGCGAGGTGCTCAAGCCCAACTGAGGGCGGCATAAAAACGTGTGGGGGCGCTCCGGAAAGACCTTCCGGGGCGCCCCTTTTGCGCGATGCCGGTGAAGGATGGAAGGCGCGGCCGCTGACTGCGCACAGTTCCATGGTGTGGACGCCGGAACGCCGCCGGCGGCCGCCCCATAAAAAACTTTAGATAATTTCAATAATTCCTGTTGACAAATCGCCGGAGATATGCTATATTTTAACCAGAAAGGAAAAGGCGGACCTGATAAAAAAGGAAAGCTTTCCTGGAACCAAGCCGAGTTCAAAAAGCCGTGTGGATCAAGTGAAAGCGACAGCGGCAAGCTATCAGGATTTATGATTAT
>DXDV01000140.1 GCA_019115345.1 Candidatus Intestinimonas stercorigallinarum
GGAAATTGCGCAGGTACTTGATGAAGGCGCTGCGGACCTCGAAGTTCTTCCGAACCTCCGGGTTCATGATGAGGTCCACATACCGCTGGCGGTAGCGGGTCTCCTTGTCGGTGAGGCCGTGGAACTTCTCCGGCAGGGGGATGAGGGCCTTGGACAGAAGGGTGACCTTGTGGGCCTTGATGGATATCTCGCCCCGCTTGGTCTTAAAGACCTCGCCGTCAACGCCCACGATGTCGCCGATGTCGGTCTTTTTGAACTTGGCAAAGGGCTCCTCCCCCAGCTCGTCGATGCGGACATAGAGCTGGATGCGGCCCTTTCCGTCCTGAAGATCGCAGAACACAGCCTTGCCCATGCCGCGCTTGGACATGATCCGGCCCGCCACGGAGACCTGTTTGCCCTCCAGCTCTTCAAACTTCTCCTTTACATCGGCGCTGTGCGCGGTGACGACGTATTTGGTGATCTGGAAGGGGTCCTGTCCCGCGTCCTGGAGCTCCTTGAGCTTGGCGCGGCGAATGAGCCGCTGCTCAGACAGGTCCAGCTCCTCGGCGGCGCCTGCGTTCTTCTCTTCTGTCATGTTGGTTCCTCCTGTCCTCGCCTTTCTCAGGCCTTCTGAATATCCAAAACCTGGTAGTGCAGCACGCCGGCGGGCGCCTCCACCACGACGTCATCTCCCACGACCTTGCCCAGCAGGGCCTTGCCGAAGGGAGAATCCTCCGAAATGAGACCGTTCATGGGGTCGGCCTCCTGAGAGCCCACCACCTGGTAGACCTCCCGCTCGTCAAACTCTTTGTCCAGCACCGTGATCTTGCTGCCCAGGCGGACGGCGTCGTGGTCCTCGTCGTGGGCCTCCTCGATGACCACGCAGTTCTGGAGGATGCCCTCCACCTCCGCGATCCGGGAGTAGAGTTTGCCCTGCTCGTTCTTGGCCTCGTCATACTCGCTGTTCTCGCTCAGATCACCAAAGGAGCGGGCCTCCTTGATCTGCTCGGCGACCTCCTTCTCCCGGACGGTCTTCAGGTAGACCAGCTCGTCCTGCAACGCCTGAAATCGCTCAGGGCTCAGTTTATACGCTTTTGCCATGCTGCTACTGCTTCCTTTCTGCGCCTTCTCGCGGAACTGGGATCACCGATCCCCTGGAATCGGTATGGCCGGCCCCGGACCCGGGGGAAGCCGCCTTCCGCCGGACCCTCCATAGGCCGCCGCCATTTCATAATATATATAGAGATTCCTATGCATTATCCTGTATTATATGTACTTTGTCCCGGTCTGTCAAGTGTGAAAAGGCCCGCTCACAGCCGGAACACCCGGCCCGGTTTCCGGGGCGCGGCAGCCGGCGCTTCTCCCGCCGGATACCCCAGAGACAGGGCGCCCACGCCCCGCATTCCCTCGGGAACGCCCCAGGCCCGCAGCAGAGCTTTTCCCTCGTCGCTGTCGAACATCTCCCGCTCCCGGTGGATCCAGCAGGAGCCCAGCCCAAGGCTGTGGGCCGCCTCCATCATGACGGCCAGGGCGCAGCTTCCGTCCTCCACCCAGGTGGGCCGCTCCGGCGACGCCAGGACCAGCACGATGGTGGGAGCCCCGTAGTAGGGATCGCTGTCCGTACCCATAATGGCGGCGTTCATGGCGGACAGTCTGGCCCGGACCTCCGGGTCCTGGACCGCCACCAGCACCACCTCCTGGCTGCCCATTCCACATGGGGCGTAGAGCCCGGCCTGGAGCACCGCCTCCAATTCCTGCTCACCGATCTGCGCGCTCTGATAGGCCCGGATGCTCCTCCGGCCCAGCTCCGGCTTTCCAGAATACCCTTCCATATGATATACCTTCCTTTCTTTCTTTTGTGGCGGCGGGATGGAGGCAGGCCCCGTCTCTCGCCGTTGGAGCGGTTTATTCAGCAGATATTATCCGATTATTTCCCGGAATATATCATAGGATGCTCTGCTCCCGCCACCGGGCGGCCGAATCCCTCCGCAGGGGCAGCGATTGGAATATCGCCTCCACCTGCCCCTCGTACTCCCCTGTGTCTCTGGCCTTTTTCAGGGCCTTGAGGCAGCCGTCTCCGCCGTCGAAGAGGTCGATGAGGTAGAACCAGAGCTCCTTCATCCGCAGCATGGCGTTGTACCGGCTGCCGAAGGCCTCCGTATAGCCGTCATAGAGGGCGTCATGGAAGCGCCGCAGCTCCTCCCGGCCGGCCGGCGCTCCGCCCCGGGCCTTGACCACCAGGGCGGGGTCGCCCACCAGTCCACGGCCGATCATGACCCGGTCCACCGTGGGGAAGCGGCGGCTCAGCGCCTCCACCTCCTCCGCCGTGGTCAGGTCCCCGTTGTAGCACAGGGGGGCCGCTCCGCGCTCCACCGCCCGGGCGAAGGCCTCCATCCGGGCCCCGCCCCGGTAGAAGTCGGCCCGGACCCTGGGGTGGATGATGAGCTCCGAGTAGGGCACCCGCTGGAAGACGTCGAGCAGCCCCTCGAACTCCTCCGGCGACTGGAAGCCCACCCGGGTCTTGATGGAGACGGCCAGGGGGGCCCGCCGGAAGATCTCCTCCAAAAACCGCTCCAGCTCCTCCCGGTCCCGCAGGAGCCCAGAGCCTTTTCCCTTGGCGGTCACCGTGCCCGAGGGGCAGCCCAGGTTCAGATTGACCTCCCGATAGCCCAGATCGGCCAGCAGCTCGGCCGCCCAGAGGAAATCCTCCGCCTGCCGGGTCAGCAGCTGGGGCACTGCCGGAATCCCTTCATGGAAGGCCGGCGACAGCTCCCGCATGTCCCGCTTGGAAAAGACCCGCTCCCGGCCCGGCGAGACGAAGGGCATGAAATATTTGTCTATTCCCGGAAAACAGGCGCTGTGCACCCGCCGGAATACGGCCCCTGTCACCCCCTCCAGCGGGGCAAAATAGTACTGCACGCCGGTTTCTCCTCTCTTTCCGCTCCCGGCCCGCGCCGCGGCGCTGGCCGGGTCCTTCTGCATTTTATCTCATCCGCCGACAATTCGCCATAAAAAAGCCAAATACTTTTATTGGAAAATCGACACTTTCCTCGTTCCCCTCCAAGATAAAATATGGTATACTTGTCCTGTTGCATCCGACTGCCGCCTCGCCGGCGGGCAGGTCGGAAGCTGCCGCACGGAGAGGGGGCGAACGGGATAAAAGGAAATGAAGCCGGACACACGCTCCGCTATCTGTTCGCCCTGGTCCTGTTTCTGGCCTACCTGGCCGTCTGCATGGGGCTTTTTATCCTCTATGAGAAGAACTCTGTAAATGTACATACCCTCCGGACCCTGCGCAGCAACGTCCAGCAGCAATGTGAACAGTTCACTGGCATCATCGACACACAGTTTTCCGTGCTGGAGAGCCTGGCTGAGGTTTCCTCCGCCCAGGAGAGCCTCACCGACCCGGCCAACCTCGCCATCGCGGACGCCATCGTCTCCGGAGGGGACTTTACCCGTATCCTGTTTGTGGAGCCCTCCGGGACTGCCCGGACCAACGACGGGACTGTCGCCAAGGTCAACCACCGCAGTTATTTCACCACCGCCATTGACGGGAATCGGACCGTGAGCGATCCGCTCTCCAGCGCTGTGGACGACCGCGGCATCGTGGTGCTGGCGGTACCGGCCAAAAGCGGCGATGGGACCGTTACCGGCGTGATCGGCGGCGTCTATGACATCGACGCTCTGAGCAAATTTCTCTTTTCCGGCCTGTACAACGGCAGCGGCGATCCGCTGCTCATCACCTCCGACGGAACGCTGGTCTCCACTACTTCCTCCGCCCTGCTGGCCAGCAGCGAGAATTTCTTCGACTACTGCGCCTCCATGGAGCTGCTGGGCGGCGCCGCTCCGGACCAGGTCCGGCAGGATTTCGCCTCCGGCGCCGGCGGCTACTTCTTCGCCCGGAAGGACACGCAGGTCCAGTACATGGTCTACCAGTCCGCCGGACTGGACAACGGCTGGATGATGTGCTACACCGTCTCCGGCCAGGAGGCCAGCGCCGATTACGACTTCATCTTCCAGGATGTGCTCTGCCTGGGCGTCGCCGTTCTGCTGGGCATCCTGCTCCTGCTGCTCTTCTTCTTCCACCACACCCTGCGGGAGCGGCGGCGGCTCCTCCGGCAGGCCCAGACCGACCCCCTCACCGGCCTGCACAACCGTGCCAGCACCCGGGAGTGCGTCAACTCCTGGCTGGCCACCCCCCGCAGACAGGGCGCCCTTCTCATGCTGGACCTGGATAACTTCAAGGAGATCAACGACGTCTGGGGCCACCAGGCCGGCGACGCCATCCTCATCCGCACCGCCGAGCTCCTGCGGAACCACTTCCGGCAGAGCGACATCATCGGCCGCATCGGCGGCGACGAGTTCATGATCCTCATGAAGGACGTGGGCGCCCCCCCGGTGGTGGAGGCCCACATGCGGAGGCTGTGCGAAGAGTTCCGCCTCCTCACCGACGTCAATTATCCCCAGATCTCCCTCTCCTGCAGCGTGGGCGCCGTCATGGTCCCCATCCGCTCCGTCACCTTTGAGGCCCTCTACGACTACGCCGACCGCGCGCTCTATCAGGCCAAGCACGATGGCAAGAACGGCTGGAGCTTTGCCCCGGAGGAGCTCTGAGTCCGCTGCCTATGCCTGCCGCCGCAAAATATGGACCAATAGGAACCCCCCGGCATAGCCGGGGGGTTCCTGCTGTCTTTCCACGCTTTGGAGACGGTATGAGGCGCGCTCAGACCAGGCTGGCCTGAGAATGGGCCTGGGCGATGTTGAGCGCGTGGTCGCCGATGCGCTCAAAGTCGGTGAGCATCTCGGAGAAGAGGATGCAGCCCTCGTCGGAGCAGATGCCCTTTCGCATCCGCTCCATCTGGTGGCTGCGGAAGCTGTCCGTCATATCGTCCATCTTCTGCTCCAAAGCCTCCACTTTGCTCAGCCACTCCGAGGGCTTTTCCACCCCTTCGCCGAGGGAATCCATGGCCTCCCGGCAGATCCGCTCCATCTCCCGGATCTCTGTCCGGGCCTCGTCGGAGAAATGAATGTCCTTCTCTTTGAGAATGGCGCTGTACCCGCAGATGTTCATGGCGTGGTCGCCGATGCGCTCGATATTGCTGGCGATCTTGAAGTAGGCGCTCACCGCGGCGGAGTCCTTCTCGTTGGTCTCGTGGACGATGACGTGGGAGATGAACTGGGAGATCTCCTTGTTGAGGAAGTCGATGTACTCCTCCACCGCCTCCTCCTTGGCCACCAGGGTGGGGTCCCGGTCCAGCACCGCCTGGAAGGCGGTGGACACGTTCTCCTTGGCCATATCCAGCATACGGTCGAGCTCCTGCTGCAGCTGGCTGATATAGATGGCGGACTGGCCGATGGTGCGGTCCTGATTGGCCTTGATGGGGGTGAGGAAGGCCAGGTGCATCCCCTCCTCCCGGTCCTGGGCGCGCTCGGGCAGGATATGCATGGCGGCCTTCACCAGATACTTGCCCAGAGGCAGCAGCACCAGGGTGGTCACGATGTTGAAGAGGGTGTGCATGTTGGCGATCTGGGCGGCGGGATTGTCGGGGGTGACGCCGATCATGAAATCCACCAGGGAGAAGCCCAGCAGGGGGCCCACCAGACAAACCGTGGTAAAAATGGTGGTGCCGATGATGTTGAACATCAGGTGGATGATGGTGGTGCGCTTGGCGTTGCGGCTGGTGCCGATGGAGGCCAGCACGGCGGTGATACAGGTGCCGATGTTCTGACCGAAGAGGACGAACACCGCGCTGTGGAGGTCCACCACGCCGCTGGTGGCCAGAGCCTGGAGGATGCCCACCGAGGCGGAGGAGGACTGGATGAGGGCGGTGAAGAGGGCGCCGGCCAGAATGCCCAGCACGGGGTTGGAGAACTGGGTCATCAGGTCAACGAAGGCGGGCATGTCGCGCAGGGGCACCATGGCGGCGCTCATCATGTCCATGCCGATGAAGAGGACGCCCAGGCCGCCCAGGATGCTGCCGTAATGGTGGCACTTGGGGTTCTTGATAAAGACCATCATGGCCACGCCCAGGAAGGCGAAGAAGGGGGCCAGCACCCCCACGTCCAGGGCGATGAGCTGTCCGGTGATGGTGGTGCCGATGTTGGCGCCCATGATGATCCACACCGCCTGGGTGAGGGTCATCATGCCGGAGTTGACGAAGCCCACCACCATGACGGTGGTGGCGGAGGAGGACTGGATCACGGCGGTGATCACGGCTCCCACTACCACGCCCAGGACCCGGTTGGCCGTCAGCTTCTCCAGGATGCCCTTCATCCGGTTTCCGGCGGCGGCCTCCAGGCCGGAGCTCATCATCTGCATTCCGTGCAGAAACAGCGCCAGGCCGCCCAAAAGGCTCAGAACATTGGCGATCGTCATTAAAAACTCCTCTTTCTCTCTAAAATAATGTCTTTTTGAGGGAGAACGTCCCCGGGATCGCTCCGCCCGACAAAAGAAAAAGACACAGCCCGCTTTCCAAAAACGAAAAGCAGGTCATGTCTTTCAAAGGGGCCGGGATCGCTCTTTTTCGCGGGTGAGCATATTCTCACATTCCGCGGCATTCTCCCTCATCGCTCCGTGGTCCTTTCTGTCGTAAACATGATTTCTTACAGCTTACATTATACAAGAAATTTACGCCGCCGTCAACGGGATTTTACGCCGCTTTACCCTTTCCCCACAAAGAAAAAAGACCGTCCGCCGCTCCGGCAAAGCCGGGCGGCAGCGGTCCTTCTTTGGCGCAGATCTCCCGGTACGGCCGGGCCCATAGTGGCAGCTATGGGCCCGCGCCCTGCATCGGCTTACCATACCGGCTCCAAGGGAGGTGAAGTGGCCACCTGACACGTCGCATAAGGAGGAATGGCGGTACGTCCCGTCCACCCTTTAGCGCCGACAACAAAAAAGCTGTATCCCCTCAAAACAGGATACAGCGACGTCCCGCGGGTCCGCCGCGGGAGCTGCACCCTCCCAAGCGCGAGGAGGTCTCGTGTGCGCCATACGCAGGCAGGTATTCTGGCTTAGACGTCAGACGCGCTCCCCGCCTTCCCAGAGCTTTCGCTCCAGTGACCTCTTGGGGACCGCTCCGCCAATACAGCAACGGCTTTGCGCGGGATTCACACCCGTCTTCCCTATTGAGCTTCAAAGCACCTGCGTACCACTTATGATTCAGTTGTCAGCTTGGCTGAGAACATTATACCTTCCCTGCCGGGGCCTTGTCAAGAGGAGGACGATCCGCAAAGTCAGGACCCCCGGCTAAGCCGGGGGCTTGAGTAAGCCCTAGAAGGGCACAATACGGACAACGCCCCTAAAGGGGCCGCGAATGGGTCGGCCAACTGCATTGCTGACTCATGGCCGGCCCCTGAAGG
>DXDV01000015.1 GCA_019115345.1 Candidatus Intestinimonas stercorigallinarum
GCTACTTATTTTACCTCTTATGAACGAAAAAGCCCAGCTTATGCTGGACTTTTTCGACAGGCTGAGGACTGCCGTCCCCAGGGACGGCAGTCCTTTTTTACGTACTTTTCCGGGGAAGGAACCGGAAAAAAACCGGAAAGTTGCATTGCGCCGGCATCAAAATGGTGCTATGATACGTTCATGATATAGAACATTTGTTCTATATCATGAATGGGACGGACCGGAGGAGTGGCCGCCTTTGGCGGTGCGGAGAGAAGAGATCAGGAGCTTTTTCACCTCAACGCACTGTGCAAGGACCGTCCGATCGGAACAGTAGCCGCTCTCCAGGAGCAGCTCCAACCAGTATTCACTCTCGGCACATTCTTTCAGAGAGATCTGGAGCTTGGCGATAAAGTCCGCCCGGCTGTGGGCATAGAAGGCCTCCCGGATGTTGGCGCCGACGCTGGTACCGGAGCGGAGCAGCTGATTGGTCAGCACCGTCTCACGGCGGGAAGCACGGATCTCATTGCAGAGCCGGATGATGGAGAGGGCGAAGGCTTTGGACTTGTCCTGAAGCGGGCTGGACATCGGCAGGACCTCCCAAAAGGTGAAAGGCAACTTCTTTCTTCTTCACTTTTATTTCTTACCTTACCAAAAATCCTGAAAATCAGGGGAAGGGAAGGAAGAGTGAACAGTGAAGAAGGAATAAGGAAAAATCCTGAACGCTGACGCATTCAGGATTTTTGGTGGAGGAGGGTGGATTCGCTTTTCTGCGGAAAAGCCACGCCGGTTGCGGCGCGCCACCGGCGCACCGCCAAGAGCCGGCTTTCGAATCCACCCTCGCAAAAGAAAAACGGCAACCCCTGACGGGGTCACCGTTTTTCTGGTGGAGGAGGGTGGATTCGAACCACCGAAGTCGACGACAACAGATTTACAGTCTGCCCCCTTTGGCCACTCGGGAACTCCTCCATATGAAGTTGGGGACCCGAAAAAGTGCGGAGCACTTTTTGGGGAGAGGAAGAAGGAGACCACGGATATGGAGCTTTCGGCGCAAGCCGGAAGCGGAATGGAGTGGGCTTCTTCTGACGATGGAGCTGGTGGACGGATTCGAACCCCCGACCTGCTGATTACAAATCAGCTGCTCTACCAGCTGAGCTACACCAGCGTATCGGACTCTAGCTCGTCCGCAGCGACGTTTATTCTACCAGAAAGGAGTGGAGTTGTCAACGGAAAAATGAAAAATCCCGCAAATTTTTTAGGAGGAGCATGAGAGGAGAGAGAAGAATTCGGGCCCGTCCCCTCAGGGACGCGCAGCGGGCCAGACCGGCGGCCTACTGCCGGCGCTGCGGCGGCGAGCTGTACCGCTACGACCCCGTCCTCCCGGAGGGCGGGGGACGGCTGTGTCCGGTCTGCGCCGGAGAATCAAAACGGTTGGAGGACGAGAGAGCGAGCGATGACGTTATTTGAACTTTCCATTGAGTACCGCGCCCAGGCGGAGGTCCTGCGGACCCGCATTCGGGAGCTGCAGACCCGGCTCCCGGAGCTGGAGCCGGATCAGAGGAGCACCATGGAGGCCAGGCTCCGGATGCTCACCGCCATGTGGCGGGAGGCCAGAGACCTGGCTGTTTTCTGTGAGCGCTACTATGACAGGGGGTATCGCCGCAATGGCAGATATACGATATAAGCGAGGCCGAGGCTGTTCCGCCGATATGGCCGCCTACACCCGGGAGATGGCCGGCGACAACGGCGGTCAGCTGGACAAGCTGCGGGAGAACCTCTCCAAGGCCCTGCGGCAGGACGTGACCGACCGCCAGCGGCAGATCCTGCTGCTCTACTACGGCCAGGGCCTGAACATGCGGCAGATCGGGGAGCGGCTGGGGGTGAACAAATCCACCGTCTCCCGCACCATCCAGCGGGGCGAGGCCCGGCTCCGCCGCTGCCTGCGATACGGCGCCGAGGCGCTGCTGGAGGGGGAGGAGGAGGCCGTCCTCCACCCTCCCAGACGGCAGACGGAAAAATAGAACCGGGTTTTGGCGGACTTCAACAGAGCTTTTGCCCAAGCTGAGATTGTCTTTTTCCCTCGAATTTGATATACTAATATAGTTGGTATGCCATAAGGGGGGCAAAAGCATGGAACTCAATATGTCAATGAAGCAGACCCAGACGCTGTCTCCACAGATGATGCAGTCCATGGAGATCTTGCAGATGGGCTCCCAGGAGCTCCTGGAGTACATTGAAAACCAGGTCCAGGAGAATCCCGTGCTGGAGATGGAGGAGAAGTACGGCGGCCAGGACGAGGCCTCGGTCCTCCAGCGGAAGCTGGAGTGGCTGGAATCCACCGACGCACAGAACCGGGTCTACCACCAGCAGGACAGCGAGGATGACGGGAAGGACCCCATCTCCAACTACGGCAATGCCGACGAGACCGAGGAGAACCTCTATCTGTATGTCCTCTCCCAGCTCCAGGTGATGGACCTCCCCCCGGACGTGCTGGCGGCAGGGCGCTTCCTGGTGGAGTCCCTCAACCAGAACGGCTGGCTGGACGAGCCCTTGGAGGACCTGGCCGTCCAGATGGAGCGGCCCATAGAGGTGGTGGAGCAGGCCCTGGCGGTGGTCCAGAGCCTGGAGCCCGCCGGCGTGGGCGCCCGGTGCCTCTCCGAGTGCCTGGTGCTCCAGCTCCAGCGGCGGCATGAGGACAGCGCCCTGGCCATCGCCATCGCCAGGGACTATCTGGAGGCCCTGAGCAAGAACCGCTACGGCCTCATCGCCAAGGCCCTGGGCGCCTGCCAGGAGGAGGTCTACGCCGCCTGCGAGCTCATCCGGAGCCTCAATCCCCGGCCGGGCAGCGGCTTTGCCGCCCGGGAGAACCTCATCTACATCAACCCGGACATCTTTGTGGTCAACTTCCCCGACCACTTTGAGATCCTCACCAACGACTACTTCTTCCCCAGCCTCCATGTGAGCAGCTACTACTGCCGCATGCTCAAGGACAGTGAGGACAGCGAGGTGAAGGAGTACCTCATGGGCAAGGTGCGGCAGGCCAAGTGGGTGGTGCGCTCCATCGAGCAGCGCCGCTCCACCCTCCTCCAGTGCGCCGAGCACATCCTGGAGCTCCAGGAGGACTTCTTCCGCCACGGGCCCGGCCACCTCAGGCCCATGTCCCTGGCCGACATCGCCCAGCGGGTGGGGGTCCACGAGTCCACCGTCTCCCGGACGGTGAAGGACAAGTACATCCAGTGCGCCAGCGGGGTCTACCCCCTGAGCTATTTCTTCTCCCGGGGGCTCAAGGGCAGCGCCGACGCCGCCTCCCCCGACGCCGCCAAGGCCCTCCTCAAAAAGCTCATCGCCGGAGAGGACAAGAAAAAGCCCTTCTCCGACCAGAAGCTCTGCGAGCTCATGAGCCGGGAGGGCTGCGAGCTCTCCCGCCGCACCGTGGCCAAGTACCGGGACGAGCTGGGCATCCCCAGCACCACCGGGCGCAAGCAGTACGAGTGACGGAAGGACACACACAAGGAGCGTTATGCCAGCATGAACTATCAAGCCGTGATCTTTGACTTTGACTACACCTTGGGGGACGCCACCGACGCCATCTACGCCGGCTTCCGCCACGCCTTTTCCTCCATGGGCCTGCCTGTGCCCGAGCGGGAGGCGGTGCGGCGGACGGTGGGGCTGCCGGTCCAGGAGGCGTACAGCCTCCTCACCGGGGACCGGGACCAGACCCGCCGGGAGACGTTTTACAGCCTCTTCCATCCCGTGGCCCGGGACATGCAGGCCAAGGGCGTGGTGGAGCTCCTCCCCTACGCCCGGGAGCTGCTGCGGGGGCTGAAGGAGGCGGGGGTCCCCGCGGCGCTGGTGAGCACCAAGAACACCGACTCCCTCCGGGCCGTCCTGGCCGTCAAGGGGGTGGAGGACTGCTTCGCCTACGTGGTGGGGGGCGACCGGGTGACCCGGCACAAGCCCGACCCGGAGGGACTGCTGTGGGTGCTCCGCCGGCTGGAGCTGCCGCCGGAGTCGGCCCTCTACTGCGGGGACACCGTCATTGACGCCCAGACCGCCGCCTCCGCGGGGACGGCCTTCTGCGCCGTCCTCAACGGCACCACCCCGGCGGAGGCCTTCCAGGACCTGCCCCACGTCCACATCGCCCCGGACCTGGCCGACCTGGGCCGGTATCTGGGCCTTCCCGCCGCCGGCGGCTCAAAATAACAAAATTGGCCACGCGCCGCCCCCTCTCTCGGGGGCGGCGCTCTTTTTTTACAAAGTCGGCGGAGGACTTTACAGAAAAAGGGGGCATCCGATGACGGGATCGCCAGTTTAGAGGGGAAAACCCGGGGCAAAATAGACGAAATGAGAAATGTAAAGTGGACGGCCCAGGAGGGATTTTACAAAAAAAGAGGAAAAAACGCGGCCTTACAAAGACTTTACAAACCTCAGGAGGAGGACTTTACAAAGTCCCGGTATACTGAAAACTGTTCCTAGGGAACCAAGTGAGCTCAAAACCAAATTACCGAATGGATTGGAGAATGAGATCAACATGAAGAAGACACTTTCTCTGCTGCTTTCCGCGGCCCTCTGTGTGAGCCTGTTCGCCGGCTGCTCCGGCGGCAGCGCCGATACCCCCGCTCCCGAGTCCGCCGCTCCCGCCACCCAGCCCGCTGAGGAGACCACCACCCTCTCCGGCACCGTCAACACCGACGGCTCCACCTCCATGGCCGACGTGATGGCCGTCCTGCAGGAGACCTTCCGCGAGGCCCAGCCCGACATCACCGTCAACTACACTGGCTCCGGCTCCGGCGCGGGCATCGAGAACGTCCTCAACGGCTCCGTGGACATCGGCCTCTCCTCCCGCGCCCTGAAGGACGAGGAGAAGGAGCAGGGTGCCGTGGAGAACATCGTGGCCCTGGACGGCGTGGCCGTGGTGGTCAACCCCGCCAACACCGTCTCCGACCTGACCGTGGAGCAGATCGCCCAGATCTTCAAGGGCGAGATCACCAACTGGTCCGAGCTGGGCGGCGAGGACCTGGAGATCGCCGTGTACGGCCGTGAGGCCGGCTCCGGCACCCGGGGCGCCTTCGAGGAGATCGTGGGCGTGGAGGACGCCTGCGCCTACACCAATGAGTACTCCTCCACCGGCGACGTGATCGGCGCCGTGGCCTCCAACCCCAACGCCATCGGCTACGCCTCCCTCTCCGCCGTGGATGAGAGCGTCACCGCCGTGAAGGTGGGCGGCGTGGAGTGCACCGAGGCCACCGTGGCCGACGGCAGCTACGCCATCCAGCGCCCCTTCGTCATGGTGACCGTGGAGGGCAAGGAGCTCTCCGCCGAGGCCCAGGCCTTCCTGGACTACGCCATGAGCCCCGAGGTGGCCGACTACATCGCCGCCGCCGGCGCTGTTTCCCCCAACGCCTGAGATCATAAAAGGTGCAGAATACAGCAAGTCCCCCTGCACGGGGGGCTTGCTGTAACTGCGGTTCACCGGCGGAGATCCCCTCGGTTGACCAAGGCGGACAGCGGGGGCTGTCCTTCTTGGTCAGCGGAGGGCACGCGGAAGCGGACCGCCGGAAAAAATCAGAAAAAAAGGCTGGTAATATCATGAAAGAGACCGCCGCCCCCAAAAAGAAGACGGCCCAGCGGATGAAGGACGCCCTGGAGCGGTTTATGCAGATCCTCTTCCTGATCTGCGGATTCATCGCCATCGCCTTTGTGCTGGTGGTCACCGTCTACCTCATCCTCTCCGGTCTGCCCGCCATCCGGGAGATCGGACTGGTGGACTTCCTCTTCGGGCAGACCTGGGCCTCCAGTCAGGAGCAGTTCGGCATCCTGCCCCTGATCCTCACCTCTGTCTACGGCACCGCCGGGGCCATCCTCCTGGGTGTGCCCGTGGGCTTCCTCACCGCCATCTATCTGGCCAAGGTGGCCCCGCCCAAGGTGGCCGCCGTCATCCGCCCCGCGGTAGACCTGCTGGCCGGCATCCCCTCGGTGGTCTACGGCCTGGTGGGCATGATGGTGCTGGTCCCCGCCATTCGGGTGGCCTTCGACCTCCCCGCCGGAGACAGCCTCCTGGCCGCCATCGTGGTGCTGGCGGTGATGATCCTCCCCTCCATCATCTCTGTGTCCGAGACCGCCCTCAAGGCGGTGCCCCGGGAGTATGAGGAGGCCAGCCTGGCCCTGGGGGCCACCGAGCTGGAGACCTACTTCCGGGTCTCCGCCCCGGCGGCCAAGAGCGGCATCGCCGCCGCCGTGGTGCTGGGCGTGGGCCGGGCCATCGGCGAGGCCATGGCCATCCTGATGGTGGCCGGCAACGTGGCCAACATGCCCAGCCTCTTCTCCAGCGTCAAGTTCCTCACCACCGGCATCGCCAGCGAGCTGTCCTACGCCAGCGGCCTGCAGCGGGACGCCCTCTTTTCCATCGGCCTGGTGCTGTTCCTGTTCATCATGCTCATCAACGTGATCTTGAACGTATTCCTGAAGCGGAGCAAGGAGGATTGAGCCCTATGACCCATACCACCGCCGAAACCATGCCCGTGGCCGGGAAAAAGACCAAGGCCAGCCTGAAGGGCCTCTCCCCCCGCCGCCGGGTCTACGAGGTGGGCATGCGCGCCCTCATCTACGCCGCCGCCGCCCTGGTGGTGGCCCTGCTCCTCTTCCTGCTGGGCTATATCTTCTACATGGGCCTGCCCAACCTGACCTGGGAGTTCCTCACCAGCGAGGAGAGCGTCCTCAAGGGCACCGAGGGCATCCTCCCCGCCATCCAGAACACCCTCTACGTCATCGTCGCCACCCTGGTGGTGGTCCTCCCCCTGGGCGTGGGGGCCGCCATCTACCTCACCGAGTACGCCACCAACCGCCGTCTGGTGACCGCCATCGAGTTCGCCACCGAGACCCTGGCCGGCATCCCCTCCATCCTCTATGCCCTGGTGGGCGTGCTGGTCTTCTGCCAGGCCCTGGGCCTGGGCAAGACCCTCATCGCCGGCTCCTTCACCCTGGTCATCATGACCCTCCCCACCATCATCCGCACCACCCAGGAGTCCCTCAAGACCGTGCCCCAGTCCTACCGGGAGGGCTCCCTGGGCCTGGGCGCCGGCAAGTGGCACATGATCCGCACCGTGGTGCTGCCCAGCTCCATCGACGGCATCGTCACCGGCTGCATCCTGGCCATCGGCCGCATCGTGGGCGAGTCCGCCGTGCTGCTCTACACCGTGGGCATGAGCATGGTGCTCCAGGACTTCTTCCGGGACGGCATTTCCAGCCTGCTCAAGAGCTCCGGCTCCACCCTGACCGTGGCCCTCTACGTCTACGCCAAGGAGCGGGCCGACTTCGATCTGGCCTTCTCCGTGGCCGTGGTGCTCATGGTCATCACCCTGTGCATCAACCTGGCCGCCAAGCTGGTGGGCAAGCGCCTGAGAAAGAAATAAAGGAAGGATATCGTTATGAGCCATGAGACGATCCTGAAAGCTGAAAAGCTGAATCTATACTACGGGGAAAACCACGCCCTGAAGGATATCGATATGGAGATCCCACAGCGGAAGGTCACCGCCCTCATCGGTCCCTCCGGCTGCGGCAAGTCCACCTTTCTGCGGACCATCAACCGCATGAACGACCTCATCCCCATCGTGAAGATCACCGGCTCCCTGCGCTACCGGGGAGAGGACATCTACGCCCCCGGCCAGGATGTCACCGACCTGCGCAAGCACATCGGCATGGTGTTCCAGAAGCCCAACCCCTTCCCCATGTCCATCTACGACAACATCGCCTACGGTCCCCGCACCCACGGCATCCGGAACAAGGCCAAGCTGGACGAGATCGTGGAGCGCTCCCTCCGGGGGGCGGCCATCTGGGACGAGGTGAAGGACCGGCTGAAGAAGTCCGCCCTGGGCCTCTCCGGCGGCCAGCAGCAGCGGCTGTGCATCGCCCGGGCCCTGGCCGTGGAGCCCGACGTCCTCCTCATGGACGAGGCCACCTCCGCCCTGGACCCCATCTCCACCTCCAAGATCGAGGACCTGATCGCCGACCTGAAGCAGTCCTACACCATCGTCATCGTCACCCACAACATGCAGCAGGCCACCCGTATCTCCGATAAGTGCGCCTTCTTCCTGCTGGGCGAGCTCATCGAGTACGGCGACACGGAGCAGATGTTCTCCGTCCCCAAGGACCGGCGCACCGAAGACTACATCACCGGGAGGTTCGGCTGATATGAGAAAGACCTTTGACGCGGAGCTTTTGGAGCTCAATGAATCCCTTACCGTTATGGCCCGGGTGGCCCAGGACGCCATCGACGTGGTGACCGAGAGCCTCTCCAGCGGCGACGAGTCCACCGCCAAGGCCGCCATCGACATGACCGCCTCCATGGACCAGATGGAGCGGGACATCGAAAACCGCTGCCTCCAGCTCCTGCTGCGGCAGCAGCCGGTGGCCCGGGACCTGCGGGCCATCTCGGCGGCCATGAAGATGGTCACCGACCTCCAGCGCATCGGAGACCAGTGCGCCAACATCGCCGAGATCTCCCTTCTCCTCTCCCGCCAGGGCGGCACCAAGGTCCCCCAGGACATCGGCACCATGTCCTGCAAGGCGGGACTCATGGTCCGCCAGGCCATCGGCGCCTACACCGGCCGGGACGTGGAGACCGCCCATGCCGTCATCAATCTGGACGACGAGGTGGACGAGCTCTTCCTCCAGATCAAGCGGGAGCTCATCGAGGAGGTGGCGGAGAACAAGGACGAGGCCGACAGCTCCATCGACTTTATCATCATCGCCAAGTATCTGGAGCGGGTGGCCGACCACGCGGTCAACATCGCCCAGTGGGCCATCTTCTGCGTCACCGGCGAGCTGCAGTAGATCGAAATGTATTCCCTGAAGGCGGCCGGACGCCCGGCCGCCGGACCCATCGCCCAAATTCCGATCCGCCGCGCTCTTGCGCCGGCCGGCTCCTGGTGGTATGCTTGACCTATACCGCCGGGGAGCCGGCCGCTGGAATTTTTGCGCGTAATGCGCTTAAAAAGGGAGACAGGAGGAGGTTCCATGGCAGAGAGCATCGTCATCATTGAGGACGACGAGAGCATCCGGGAGATGCTTCGCTATTATTTCCACTCCGTGGGCTACGAGGTGGCCTGCTTTGAGTCCGGAGAGGACTATTTTGAACAGGGGAGCGACCGCAAGCCCTCCCTCTACATCCTGGACATCATGCTGCCGGGCATGGACGGGCTGGAGATCCTCCGCCTCATCCGGGCCGACGCCCGGCTGGAGGAGACGCCGGTGCTCATGCTCACCGCCCGGACGGCCGAGATGGACAAGGTGAAGGGCCTGGAATCGGGGGCCGACGACTACGTGGTCAAGCCCTTCGGCATCATGGAGCTCCAGGCCCGGGTGAAGGCCCTGCTGCGCCGCACCGGCCGGCCCCGGTCGGAGAGCATCCTCACCTGCGGAGACCTGGAGATCGACCCCTCCGCCCGGGAGGTGCGGAAGAACGGCCAGCTGGTGGAGCTCACCTACAAGGAGTTCGAGCTGCTGCGGCTGCTGTGCGCCCACCGGGGGGTGGTCCTCACCCGGGACGACATCCTCCAGGCGGTCTGGGACTACGACTTCGCCGGCGAGACCCGGACGGTGGACATGCACGTCAAGACCCTCCGCCAGAAGCTGGGGGAGGGGTACATCCAGACCGTGCGGGGCGTGGGCTACAAGATGGCCTGACCCGCCGGGCTCCGGCGCACTTCATATCTGCCGCCTGAGGCGGCGGAACGGGGGGTTTTCATGAAAAAACGGCTGACCATCTACTTTTTTCTCATCGCTGCCCTGGGCATCGCCCTCTCCAGCGCCTTCGGCATGTGGTTCCACCAGACCCAGGAGCGTGAAGCCGCCCGCCAGACCCTGGTGGAGCTCCTCAATCTGATGGACGCCCAGGACTACTACACCGACGCGGAGGGCTGGGCGGAGCAGCTCCAGGCCGCCGCGCCCGACAAGCGCCTCACCATCATCGCCCCCGACGGCACCGTCCTCTCCGACACCTATGGGGAGGTCACCGAGAACCACGCCGACCGCCCGGAGGTCATCTCGGCCCTGGAGACCGGCTGGGGGGAGGCCGAGCGGCGGAGCGAGACCACCGGCGAGACCCTGCTCTATGAGGCCAAGCGCTTCACCGACGGCAACGTGGGGCGCATCTCCATGCCCATCTCCTCGGTGAACGCCCTCTTCTTCCAGGGCCTGCTGAGCTTCCTGGGGGCGGCCGCCGTGGCCCTGGTCCTCACCCTCCTCCTGGCCCGGAAGCTGGCCCAGAAGACGGCCCAGCCCCTGGAGGAGAAGGAGGAGGCCCTGGAGCAGGAGGGGGAGAAGCTCCAGATCGTCCGCAGCGAGTTCGCCGCCAACGTCTCCCACGAGCTCAAGACCCCCCTCACCAGCATCAAGGGCTTCACCGACATGATGAACTCCGGCATGGTGAAGGACCCGGAGGACCAGAAGCGCTTCATCTCCATGATCGGCGTGGAGGTGGACCGGCTCATCGAGCTCATCAACGACGTGCTGAAGATCTCCGAGCTGGAGTCGGTGGTCATGCCCCAGTCCGATGACCGCGCCGACGTGCTGGCCGTGGCGGAGGAGTGCAAAACCGCCCTGGAGCAGATGGCCCGGAGCGGCGGCGTCACCGTGGACATCTCCGGGGACGACGCCCAGGTGGCCATGGCCCCCGGACGCCTCCGGGAGCTGCTCACCAACCTGATGGAGAACGGCATCAAGTACAACGAGCCCGGCGGCCGGGTGAGCGTCACCGTGGCGCGGACGCCGGAGCAGGTGTCCATCGCGGTGAAGGACACCGGCATCGGCATCCCAAAGGAGAGCCAGGAGCGGGTCTTTGAGCGGTTCTACCGGGTGGATAAGGGCCGGGCCCGCAAGACCGGCGGCACCGGTCTGGGCCTGTCCATCGTCAAGCACATCGTCCTCCTCTACGGCGGCTCCATCGCCCTGGAGAGCGCCCCCGGGAAGGGGACCACCTTCACCATGACCTTCCCGGCGGTGGAGGCGTCCGGCGCCGTGCAGAGCGCCTGAGCCGGACAAAAGCAAAGGAAAGATACGGCCCGGATAAAAACTTCATGCGCAGGGGACGCGCCGCCTTCGCGGACAGCCCCTGCGCATGAAGTTTTTCTGTCTCCGACCGCTGCCGCGGCGCGAAGCAACCGATTTACGGTTTATTCATCAGATATTACGGGTAGGCGTTGGCGTAGACCTCCCCCGGCTTCAAGGTGATCTGGCGGGCGGCGAAGAGCTCTTCGATGGTGAGGAAGAGATAGCCCTGGGCGTGGAGCTGGTCCACGATGGCCAGGGCGGCCTCCACGCTGGCGGGGAAGATGTCGTGGAGGAGGATGATGGCGCCGTCCCGGGCGTTGGACACCACGTGGGCCGTCTCCCGGGCGGCGTCCTGGTCCCCCCAGTCCTCCGGGTCGATGGACCACAGGATGATGGGGCAGCCGGCGTTCTGCCGGACGGCGGCGTCCACCATGCCGTAGGGGGGCCGGAGGAGGAAGCCGTCGTGGCCCAGGATGTCCATGAGGGCCTGCCGGGTGGAGGCCACCTGGGCGTCGAAGTCGGCCTTGGACAGGCCGGTGAGGTAGACGTGGTCGTAGGTGTGGATGCCGATCTGGTGGCCCTCGGCGTCCATGCGCCGGACCAGGTCCTGGTGGTCCTCCAGCTGCGCGCCGATGAGGAAGAAAGTGGCCTTCACCCCCCGCTGGGCCAGGCCGTCCAGCAGGGCGGTGGTGGTGGAGCGCCGGGGGCCGTCGTCAAAGGTGAGGGCGATGAGCTTGGGGGTCTCCGCCGCCGTCCAGGCCGCCGCCGGTACCGATGCCGCCGCCACCCAGGGGGCCGCCGCCCAGGCCGTCAGCAGCAGGAGGACCAGGGCCGCCGCCGCTCCGCCCCGCTTGCATCTGGACAACATGACCGCCCGCCTTTCCTGTTCGTTCCCAAACAGTATGTCCGGCGGGCGGTCTTGTTTTTCTGGTAAATTTTCTCGGCGCGGAGCCGGGCCCGTGCCGCGCGGCTCAATCCCGGGGGTCGGGGTCGCTCTCCACCGAGAGGATATAGCGGTAGATGGGCAGCAGGCGCTCCAGGTCCTCTCCCAGCAGCTCGGCCAGGTCATGGGAGTAGAGCACGGCTTGATGGCCCTGATGATTCCGGCTCAGGGCGAAGCTGCGGGCGTTGTACCAGGGGTCCAGCAGGGGGCTCAGATGGCCCTTGGGCCGCTTGTAACGCTCCGCCTCCAGGGTGAAGCGGTCCTCTTTCCGGAGCTGCCGGAGCAGGGCTTCAAAGGGGGCGGGGCGGGTCTCCAGCCGGCGGCGGAGCTTGGCCATGGTGAGGGGCGGGGCCTGGTAGTAGCCCATGCCGTAGGACCAGCCCTCCGGCTCCAGCTCGAACCAGAACACCGGCCGGTGGGGAAAGTCGGCCTCGCTGGGCCGCTGGATGCTCCACCACAGGTGGTCCTTGTAGGGGCCCCGGCCGTGGAGCCGCCGGGCGTCCCGGTAGATGCGGCTCACCTTGCCCACCAGAGCCAGGTCGGGGGCGGCGGCGTCCATCCGCTGCCACACCTCCCTGTTGAGGGCCAGCATGGGCTGGTAGAGGTCCCGGAGGTAGTCCTCCTTATGGGCTTCGAACCAGCTTTTTTCATTGTTGAACCGGATGCCCCACAGGAAGTCCACGGTCCGGTCGGAAAAACCCTGAAACATAGTGCGCGCTCCTCTCTGCTCCGCCCCTCCCCGCACGGCGGTCCGCCGGCGGCATAGAATGGGGCGGAGGGATACTGCATGGATCATTGTGTCTTTTGCTTCCACCCGGCGGAGCCCCTGCTCTGCCGGTGGGAGGGGACTTTGCGGCTGGAGGCCGCCGACGGGCCCCGTCGTCTGCTGGGGGCCTTCTCCCCACGGGGAGAGGCCCACCTCCACGTTGTGGAGGTGGAGGGCGAGTGCCGGAGCTGGCCCGACGGGGATGGGCTTGTCCGGGCGGTGACGGTGTACAACCGCTCCTCTCTGCCCTTGGAGTGGGTGGAGGTGGCGCCCGGCGGGGAGGTCCTGCCGGAGAGCCTCCGGGTGGAGGGACAGCCGGCCGAACGGCCGGAGCTGCCGGGGCTGGCCGCCGGCGGTCAGGCCCTGTTCACCTGGCGGGAGGCCGGCGGCGGGTCCGCCGCCCCCCTGCTCCTGCGCTACCGCTACCGCTTCGACGGAGGGCTCCGGGAGGGAAGCCGCCCCCTGGAGCAGGACTGAGAAAGGGGAGAGACGGCGCGCCGCATCAGCGGCGCGCCGTTTGATAATAATGGACCTCCGCGCGATTCAAATGGTTTCCGGGGCCGGGTCCAGGAAGAGGAAGTTGGACATCGCCATATAGGGGATGACGAAGAGATCGGGTACCCCGTAGAGGAGGCGGGAGGCCAGGGTCCAGGGCAGGAAGGAGAGGTCCAGCTTCACGTAGGCCCAGCGGCGGCCCCGCAGCAGTGCCCAGCCCTGGGTGAAGGCCCCCCGGACGGAGGTCTCCGGGGACCGGGCCAGCACGTAGCGGGCGGGCAGGAGGAGGAGGTAGAGGCAGTAGCCCCCCAGGGTACCGAGGAGCACCAGAGGCAGGCACAGCAGCATGAAGGGGGCCGCCTGGGGGAAGAGGGTCCCCCCCACGGCGCAGAGGACGCCGGGCAGCAGGCACAGCAGGGTGGACAGGAGCCGCCACACCGCCAGGACCACCTGGACCGCCAGGGCCTTGAGGGTGAGGCGGAGGTCGGCGTACCACCGGAAGAGGGCGCGGACGGGCAGGGGCCGTCCCTCCAGGATGCTGCGGTACTGGTTGAGGACGCCGTAGGTGAGGGGGGCGGTGACCAGGAGCACCAGGCCCTGGATGACCACCACCATGGCCGCCTGCCGCCAGGCCAGGGGGAACACCAGCACCTGTCCCGTCTGTTCATAGCGGATGGTGAAGAGGAGGCCGCCCAGGTCCCCCAGCTCGCCCAGACCCAGCAGGGCGAGCACGTTGGTCATGGCGGTGGGGTCGGCCCGCCAGATGCCGGTCTCCAGCGGGAGCTGCTGTGCGTCCAGCACGGTGTAGAAGAAGGTCCCGCCGCTGGACATGGAGAAGAACTGGGCCAGCAGCGAGAGGACGATGAGGAGGAAGGTGCACAGCAGGCAGGGCCGGGGGTAGCGGAAAAAGGTCTGCTTGGCCCGGAGCTTCATGGCCCGGCGCTGAAGGGTCTCTTCTGTCATGCGGCGTCCTCCTCTTCTTCCACCGGCGGCGCCGGCGACAGGGGGATGCCCAGGTCGGGCGCCGTCTCACTGGGAACGGGGGTGGCGGTGGGGGCGGCGCTCTCCACGGGAGCCGTCTCCGCCGGGGTCTGGGAGGCCGGGACGTCGCCGGTCCCCGGGCCGGTCTCCGCCGGGGCGGAGGGGCTGGGGGAGGGGGTGATGATGGCGCCGTCGGCCTCGGTGAGGCCGTATTGGGCTCCGTCATAGGGGCTCACCAGGATGATCCGGTCCCGCTTTTTGTAGGTGTTCTTGCTCTCCAGGGTGGAGCTCACCAGGTTGCCCTCCCCGTCGTAGATGTTGCGGTAGGCCTCCACCACCCGGCCCCGGTAGGGGCTCTGCTCCTCTCTGGTGGAGCCGGCGGGGAGGGTGGGGTCCACCTGGTAGATGGTGGTCCAGGGGGTGGAGGAGAGCTCCTTGTTGGTCATCTTCACGGTGAGGTCGTCGGTCTTGGTGCCGTAGATCTGGACGGTGAGACGGCTGTTTTCGTACTCGGTGACGATCTTGATGGGATAGGCGGTGTCGTTCTCGAAGCGGAAGTCGGAGGCGCCGTACCACACCGTGGCGTCCATGCCGTCGGGGACGTAGCCCACGGCGAACATGTGGTTGTGCCGCTCCACGATCTTCAGGTTGGCGTTCAGGGCGGCGTAATAAATGGTGGAGGAGGTCTGGCAGATGCCGCCTCCCACCTCGTCGGTGGACTTGCCCCCCACGTAGGAGGGGGCGGGGAGGTAGCCCTTGTCGGCGGTGCGGCTGCCGGTGGTGTCGTTGTAGGAAAAGACCTCCCCGGGCAGCAGGATCTGTTCGTTGCACACCGAGGCAGAGAGCTTCACGTTGCTCTTCCGGTTGGAGGAGCCGGACACGCTGGAGCTGGCCTCTCCCAGCACGTCCCGGAAGAGGAGCTCCTGGAGGCTCTCGGTGGAGACGGCGGGCTCGGTGACAGTGAGGGGGACGGCCAGGTCGCTGCCCCAGGCGGCCTCATCCAGGGCGGCCTGGGCCTCGGAGACGTCAAAGTCCAGGCCGGTGACGCTGGGAGTGATGGTGAAGGTCTCCGTGTCCAGGGCGGCGTCTTTCACCTCGGCGTAGACCTCCTCGTGGACGGCGGCCGCGTCCACCGGCTCGGGGTCGGTGGTGACGGCGGAGAGGACCAGGGGCTCTCCGGTACCGGCGGCGAAGGCGGAGAGGAGCTGCTCCTTCACGTCGGTGAAGTCAAAGGCCCGGCCGGGGGTGCCCATCCGGAAGATGAGCTCATCGCCCAGCACCTCCCAGGTGGTCTCCTGGACCACGCCGCCCAGCTGGGACTCGATCTCCTCCAGCAGGGCGTCCACCTGGGCCTCCCCCTCCGGGGTGAAGCTCAGGGGGACCGTCAGCTCGCTGCCCGCCACCAGGGAGCGGAGCAGGCGCCAGCCCCGGGCCAGGAAGCCGTCCCGGCTCAGGCTCCAGGCGGCATCCCGGACGGCGCCGGTGTCGGCGGTCAGCACGGAGCCGCTGACCGGATAGGTGGTGTGCACCCCGTCGATCTCCAGCACGACGGTCTGTTCGGCGTAGCGCCGGACCAGCTCCTCCTCCAGCCGGAGGTCCACCTCCGACTGGGACAGGCCGCCCAGGGACACGCCGCCGGCGGTGATCCCGGGCAGGGTGGTGCCGCAGGCCCCCACCCAGGCGCACAGGCCCAGATAGCCCGCCAGCAGGACGGCCGCCAGAACGGCGGCGGCGATGATCCACCGCCGGCCGCTTCGGGACCCGGCGTCCTCCTTGGCCAGGCGCTTGCCGGTCTTTTTTTCTCCCATGACCGATGCCTCCAATGAGAGGCCTCCCGGCGTCCCCGCCTTGGCGAAGGGGACCGGAGGCCGTGATCTGTTTACAAAAAACCATGATACATTATATGTGCCGCGGGGGAAAAAAGCAATAACAGAACGGTTACATCGCCGGCATAAAACTTCAAGCTGAATTTTGCTATGCTTTTGCATAGCAAAATTCCCGCCCCGGCGGGCGGACGGCGCCCTCCGCCGCTTTACTTTTTCGGCCGTTCGCTGTATGATGATGTTGTGGTCTGGACGGCGCTCTGCCCGGACCCCATATCCCGGAATCTGGACCTGGAGGGATCGGCATGCCCGACGCGCAAAGATACAACCGGCCAAATGGCCCCGGCAGAAGGGACCGGGGCAGTCTGGCCTCCTGGATCCCCATTCTCATCTTCCTCTTCTGCTTTCCCCCGGTGGGGGTCTTGCTGCTGGTCCTCCGGCTCTTGGGCATCACCGGACGCCGCAGGCCGGTGGTCCGCCACCCCTACGACCTCCAGCGGGAGGCCGCCGAACGTGGGAGCGCCGCCCCCGGCCCCCAGGAGCCCTGGACCCAGAGCGCCCCGGCGGACGCCGGGCGGAAGGACAAAAAGAAGCATGCCGCCCAGAGGGGTGACCGGGCCCCGGGGAAGGGCCTCATCCTCACCGGCGGGATCGTGGCCGCCGTTTTCGGCGTGGCCGCTCTGAGCTCCTTCCTGGACGCCCTCTCCTGGGGTGGACTCCTATACAGCCTGGAGGACATCTTCGTCCCCCTGGCCTTCTGCGGCGGCGGACTGTGTACGGCCTGGTACGGCTTCCGCAAGAACCGGCGGGCCAAGCGCTACCGCCAGTACCTCTCCCTCATCGGACGGCGGGAGTCCATCTCGGTGGCCACCCTGGCCGAGGCCACCGGCTTTTCGCCCCAGAAGATCCGGGAGGACCTCCAGGACATGCTGGACGACGGCGTCTTTCCCACGGGCTACCTGGACCTGGGCACCGACCGGCTCATCCTCAGCGGGGAGGGCATCCAGGACCGGCCCGAGGAGCCGCCCCAGGAGCCGCCCAAGAAGGACATGGAGCGGGAGGAGGCCGTACTGGCCGAGATCCGCGCCCTCAACGACGCCATCGAGGACGCCGAGATGAGCCGGAAGATCGACCGCATCGGGGAGATCACCGGCAATATCTTCGCTTACCTGCGGGAGAAGCCCGACAAGGAGGGCAAGCTCCGCAGCTTCCTGAGCTACTACCTGCCCACCACCCTGAAGATCCTCCGCTCCTACGCCCAGCTGGAGGCCCAGGGGGTGGAGGGGGAGAACATCACCGCCGCCAAGGTCCGCATCGAGGGCATGATGGACAAGGTGGTGGAGGGCTTCGAGCAGCAGCTGGACCGCCTCTTCCAGGACGACGCCATGGACATCACCAGCGACGTGGAGGTGCTGGAGCGGATGCTGGAAAAGGACGGCCTGGGCAGCTCCGGCATGACCCTGGGCGGCTGAGGCGAGGGGGCCGGTTTTCGTAGAAAAGGATGAAATCTTTTCTTTTGGAAGCCGAATTTTTGTTGAATAAAACCATAATATATGATATAATCTAACCGGAAGGAGTGGAGGCCGTCACGGAGCAAAAAGGAGGTACGTTATGAAAGCCATGAGTGTCACCATCAGCCGTGAGTATGGCAGCGGCGGGACCGCCATCGCCAAGCGGCTGGCCGAAGTGCTGGGCATCCCCTGCTACGACAAAGAGGTCATCGCCAAGGCGGCCGAGGAAAATAACATCCAGATGTGGGAATTTTCCATGGCGGAGAACAACCCCTATTCCGTGCACTACACCGACTTCGTCTACGCCCTCTCCGACAACCGGGAGCTCATCTTCAAGTCTCAGAGCAAGGCCATGGAGGACCTGGCCGACAAGGGCCCCGCCGTGTTCCTGGGCCGCTGCGGCAACTACATCCTCCGCAACCGGCCCGACTGCATCCACGTGTTCATCTGCGCCTCGTACAGCACGCGGATCCGCCGGGCCATGGAGACCTATGGGCTCAAGGAGCGGGAGGCCGAGCGGGAGATCCGCCGGGTGGACCGGCTGAGAGCCGCCTACTACGGCAGCAACACCGGACAGCGGTGGGGCTCCGGCGAGACCTGCGACCTGGTGATCAACACCGACGAGATCGGCGTGGAAGGCGCGGTCAAGCTCATCCAGAGCTATATCGCCCTCCGCAGCGACTGAGCATCCGGCCCGCGGTATCGTTCCCCGGACATAGCGGCCCGGCGGCCCTCCTCAAGGGAGGGCCGCCGGGCCTTTCGTTTTCTCAAAGAGGGCACGCCCGGTCAGCCGGTCCCCAGCTCC
>DXDV01000141.1 GCA_019115345.1 Candidatus Intestinimonas stercorigallinarum
CCGAAGGTAAAGGTCATGCCTGCCATAGTTTGCTCACTCCTCTCTGTGTCTTAGAACCGGACCCGCACCATGCTGCCGGCGGCGTCCCCGTCCTTGTATACCACCTCGGCTACGCCGCTGGTGGTGGTGGCGGTGACCTGCAGACCGTCGGTGTGCAGTGTCACCTTGTCGCCCAGGTTGATGCTGGTCATGGCCGCCTGAGCGGTGGTCTCCCAGATGATGTCGCGCCCCACACGGAGCACGGGGATGATCTCGCCGGCCTCGCAGGCCTCTGTCCGCTCGCACATGCAGATGTAGCTGGGGGCCGTGGTACCGCTGGCCACTGCCAGCTGGCCGCCGGTCTGGGTCAGCGCCAGCCCCATTTTCGGCGTGATGGCTGCCGCCGGAAGGTACTCGATAGGCACGTTCCGGCCGTCGTCCACGCTATAGATCTTGAACATAGCGTTTTCCTCCTATTTGAAGTCATGAAGGGTCTTGTTGTAGTGCGCCGAGATCTCGGCGTCTGTCGCCTTGGGCATCAGCTGGCGGTAGAGCTCCAAAGTCTCCGCCGGCACGGCCACGCTGCCCTCGCCCCGGGTCCCTGTGGCCGTCATGTGCTCCTTGCTCCGGGTCCGGTTGCGCTCCGCCTGGGCGGCCCGCTGGGCGGTCTCCTGCCGCCGGCTCTCCTGGAGCCGGTCGAAGTTCGCCAGACGGAAGGCGTCCAAAAAGCTGTTGCCCCGTCGGACCGCCGCCACAAAGGCATCCCGGGTATCCATGCCCATGATGTCCTCCAGGGTCTCCACGCTGGGGTCCAGCCGGTGGATCTCCGCCAGCTCCTGGTCCACCTGCTCCTGGGTTACTTGCCTTTCCTGGTTCCGCTGCTGCCCGCCCGGAGATCCAGTCTGGCCACCGGCCTCAGCCGTCGGCCGCTCGCTGACGCCGTCCTGCTTCTGTCCCGCCGTGGGAGCGGAGCCATTCTGGATCTGCCCGGACTGGCGCAGGGCCTCACGGACCAGGGCGGAAAGCCCGTCCGCCGACAGCGTCCCGGACTTCAGCTCCTTTTGGACCCTGGCCAGATCCGCCGCCTGCTTCCAGGAGCGCAGCTCCTCCACATTTGTGATGGGCTGGCCCTTGCTGTCCCGCAGGCCGATTTCCCGGAAAATGTCCGCCAGGTTCTGCTCCTGCCGCTGCCGCTCCTCCTGGAGGGCCCGCTGCACCGCCGCTTGGGTCTCCTGCTGTCGGCGGCGCTGGGCGTTTCTGGCCCGCTGCTCGGGGCTCATGGCGGGTCTCCCGCCGGCCATGGTGCCCTCCCGCTGTTCCACCTGACCGTTGGAAGCCTGGCCGCCCTGTTCTCCCTGGGCTCCCTGGGAAGCGGTGGGCGTGGTGCTCCCGGCGCCCTGACTGCTCTCCCCCGCAGGCTGTCCCTGTTCGCCGGCCGTCGCCCCGCTCTGGCCCTGGGGATCAGCTGTGCCGCTCTGGCCAGGTTGTCCGCCGTCGCTTTCCGGTGCCACGCGCAAATAGCCGAAGATCTCGTTCGTTTCCATATGTTCCTCTCCCGCCCTATGGGCGGTTCTGGATGTTTTCCCTGTCCCTGGGTAATCGTCGGGTCAAAGTCCGCTCCGCACCCGCAAGAGGCACGCCACATCCGTAAGGCGGCAGAGCCGCCAACGGCTGTGCAGCCCGCCCCGGCTGTTCGCCAGGTCTCGCCCCGCTCCCTTGCCCCTCCTCCTTCCTCGGCAAACGCTTCGCTGGTTTGCCTCGGAGAGCCCCCTTCGGGGGCTGTTTTTTCGTTCCCGCACCCCCTTGGGGGAGAATCCAAAGAGGGGGCGGCGGCCCCCTCATTGGTCGTCGCGAGGTGGGGGTCAAGGGGGAGGGACACCATCGAAAGTGTCCCTTCCCCTTGCGCCCTTTTGGTTACTTTTCCGGCGAGGGAAAAGTGACCGCAGGGGTATGGGGGCGCGCAGCCCCTAAAAGACCGCGGCGTGGGGCCGAGAAGGCCCCGCTACTTCTTTCCGGTCCGTAGGTCGTTCCCCTTGACCACGGTGCCCTTCTTGGGCTGGGTCTGCTGATGGGGGGCCTTCACGTCCATATTCCCGCTGTTGGGGATCTTGCCGATATAGCCTTTCTCAGACATCTCGCTACCTCCCTTCCCGTGGATTCCGCATCTTTTCCCTATCGCCTGGGTAAATGGGCTCTGTCCCTCGCCCACATGGGTATAAAATTCACTGCCCGCCGCCGAACACGGCGTTCATGGCGTCTTGGCGGGCCCTCTGGTCCACGGCGGCGGCCGCCGCCTCCATCTGACCGCCCGCCGCTCCGGCCGCCCGGGCTTGCGCCTGCGCCTGCATCTGGGCTTGCGCCAGCTGCATCTGCTGGGCCTGGAGCGCCTGCTCCTGTTCCAGCTTCTCCTCCAGGTATGCCCTGGTGTCTGCCGCACCGGGATAGTGGAGCAGCTCCAGCTTTGTCCAGAGCGCCACCAGCGTCTCCGTCCGGGTGGGATCTCCAAAGCACCCGGCGGAAAACAGGCTGATGGTCTCCTCCCACATCCGCTCCCGGTTGTTAGCCAGAGCCGCCGAGGTGTCGGTGGAGAAAAGAAACTGGTCGTTCCAGTACCAGTCCCCGTTGGCGTCCTGCTCCAGGAAGTCGTACCGGTCGAAGGCGTCATAGGTCCTGTTGCCCTTGCTGTCCTGGCTCACCACGGGCCGGGGCTCGTCGGCGTAGGCCAGGCGGAATTGGAAGATCAGGCGGAACAGGTCTGCGTAGGCGGCGTGCTTCATGGTCCGCTTGCTCTCCAGCCTGCCGGCGGCCTGTGCCGCCGAGAACTGCTTGGCCACGCCGCTCTTGGCGCTGGAATCCTCCTGGCCCTGGAAGCTCCTGGTAATGCCGATGGCCTGCCTGGCCTCCTCGTAGACCTGGGCAAGATAGGTCATCTCGTATTCCAGATTGCCTGTAAAGTTGATGTCCTTTATCAGTGCCGCGTCGGAGACGTTGTCGAAGAACCAGACCACCTGGTCCTCCTCGTCGATCTTGTGCCGGGCGGTGGCTGGCATGATGACCCGGGTCCCCGCTTTGACCAGCCGGTCGATGATCTTCTTTTCCAGGCGGTTGGTGGTGTTCTGGGCGTCCTTAATTTTGTCTACATCGCTGTCCCCCAGCAGCTGACCGAAAACGGAGACGTTGCGCTGGAGCACCAGGGGATAGACTGATGGCTTGTAGTAGGGGATCTTGGTGGGCTGGTAGGTGATCGTCCCGTCCTCCCCGATCTCCTCCCGCTGGCCGGGGATGACTTTCCCGTGGGCCGTCTGGAGCGGGTCCCACAGCTCCTCATACTCCTCGTCCCGCCAGTCCCACTTTGTGCCGCCGCAGTAGGGGCAGGGGTCCCCCTCGTGCCAGATGTGGCTCTGCTCCACCACCTGGGGCCCGCCGCCGAAGAGGGCCTCCTCCACGCTGCCGGGGAGCACCAGCTCCTGCCGGTCCACTACCACGTCCCCTTCCCTGGGCTCCACCTCGCCGCACTGGCGGCACCGGCGGAGCCGTCGGGCCTGGTAGTCCTCCAGGTCCTCCAGCTCCGTGTCCCGGACCCAGGCGTATTTGCTGATCCCACCCTTGCCGTTGTGGGCATAGCCCACATACATGGTGACCATCTCGTCCGCCGGGGACTCCCCGTCGCTGCCCCGCAGCTCCGGCAGCTCCTCCCCCTCGTCGCTGATGTCCACGCCGTACACCGCTTTCACCCGCTCCTTGGTGGTGGGCAGGCGGAGGATGATGTAGTCCATATCCTCCAGGGCGGTGTAGACCCCCTCCTGGGGGATCACCTGCTTGGGGTGTCTGGCGGCCACGGCCACCTCCCCGGTGGTGTTGTGGGTCCTCTGCCGGTTGTCCCACTCCACGTGGTAAAAGCTGCCACCCTGGATGGGGACCGTCCGCTCCTGCATGTCGTTGATGTACTCCATGGGCAGCCGGTCCAGCTCGTTTCGGAGCATGTCCTCGATGATCTTGGCCAGGGGCTCGTCCTCCTTCCGCCGGGCGGTGACCTTGGGCTGGGGAATGTCGCTGGAGACCTGGGCCTCGATCAGCTCCGCGGTGATGTTGCGCACATGGGGCGTCTCCTTTTTTCCGCACTTCGAGGTGTCGTTTTCCGTCAGGGGACGCAGCACCCGATCCCCCAGATACTGCTTTTCCCGGCCGTCCATCTTGTTGAGCTGTTTCTGGTAGGCCGTCTCGCTGTGCGACAACCTCTGCTGCCAGAGCCGCAGCTTCTCGCTCTTCTCTTTTGTCTCCATCGCTGTCACCTCAACTCAATTCACGGGGCAGGCTGCCCCCATTTGGCGATCAGATACTGCCTGCCGCCCTCGTCGCTGCTCAAATAGTCCTCCCACATGTCGTCGGTCCACCGCTTCCGCTCCACCGCCGGCTTCTCCGTCTCCATGGCCTGCTGGCCCCTGGCGTAGAATGCGATGGCCAGTGCCATGACACAGTCGTCGTGGGCCCCTGGCTCCGCCTCCATGCGGAGCTTCTTCGGCTCCCGCACAAAGGTTAGCAGCTCGTGGAGGGTGTCCTGGTCCTCCAGCAGATCGTAGTGCCCCCGCAGGGCTGCGATCAGTCCCGAGAGGATCACCGGCCTGGTGATGGGGTCCGTGCGGAAGCCGAAGGCGTGGCGCACCCCGCCGTCGAAGGTGTCCTCCCGCTCCCGGACAAACTGCCGGGGATACCCCAGCCGCTGCAGCTCCTTGATGGGGTAGGTGGAGAAGTTGGCCTCCACCGCCAGCAGGGCCGTGTTGTAGAAGATCCCGAGGCAGTACATCTGCCTGGCAAAGAGGTCCTCGTCCACCTCACTGGCCCGGTAAACGGCTACCTGCCGGCCTGTGATATTGTCGATGCACTGGCCCACGAACCAGTCCTTGTTGTCGCTGACGCTGTCGGCTCCGCCGGCGGTGTCCCCGCCCACCACATAGGGCCGCCCCTTCTCCGGCCAGCAGTAGATCTTCACCGGTCCCCCGGGGGCCTCCGCCCACCGGACGTTGGAGATCCTGAGACCGTCGTAGTCGAACACGAACTCGCCCTCGGCCACCGGCCCCC
>DXDV01000142.1 GCA_019115345.1 Candidatus Intestinimonas stercorigallinarum
GAGTTGGCGGAGTTTCTGGGGATAAAGTCCAACCAGATCGGCGAAATGGAAAACGGGCGGAAGGCATCCACGTATTCCAAACTGGCCCAGCTATGCGAACATTACAATATCACCGCCGATTATCTCCTGGGGCTGACCGACGAGCGGCGGCCTCTGCGCACAGAGGACACCGAAGCGTAGGGCCGTTCGCAGTTAAGCAAGAACGCAGAAAAGAGGGAATCTTATGAAGATCATCGTAGACGCCATGGGCGGCGACAACGCCCCCCAGAGCAACGTCCGGGGCGCTGTGGCGGCCATCAAGGAGCTGGGCGTGGAGGTCATTCTGGTGGGCCGGGGGGAGGAAATCCTGCGCTGTCTGAAGGACGACGGCATGGACACCCTCCCCGCCGGGCTGGAGATCGCCCACGCCGCCCAGGTGGTGGAGATGTGCGACAACCCCGCCACCGCCTTCAAGGAGAAGAAGGACTCCTCCCTCACCGTGGGGCTCAACCTTCTCAAGGAGGGCAAGGGAGCCGCCTTCGTCTCCGCCGGAAGCACCGGCGCCCTCCTCTCCGCCGCCACCCTGATGGTCAAGCGGATCAAGGGCATCCGCCGGGCGGCCCTGGCCCCCGTGGTGCCCACCGGCAAGGGCGGCGCCGTCCTCATCGACGCCGGGGCCACCGCCGAGTGCGCCCCGGAATACCTCCTCCAGTTCGCCTTCATGGGCTCCTACTACGCCGAGCGGGTGCTGGGCCGTCCGGAGCCTAAGGTGGGCCTTCTGAACATCGGCGCCGAGCCCTCCAAGGGCACCGACCTCCAGCGGGAGACCCACGCCCTCCTCACCGAGGCCGCCGGGGCCGGGCGCATCAACTTCGTGGGCAACGTGGAGGCCCGGGAGGCCGTCTACGGCGAGGTGGACGTCATCGTCTCCGACGGCTACTCCGGCAACATCTTCCTCAAGACCATGGAGGGCACCGGCGGCTTCCTGGCCAAGGAGCTCAAGGCCATGTTCAAGCAGAGCCTCATCACCAAGCTGGGAGCCCTGTGCGTCAAGGACGGCCTCATGCGCTTCAAGAAGCTCCTGGACGCCGGCGAGGTGGGCGGCACCGCCCTGCTGGGCATCTCCAAGCCGGTCATCAAGGCCCACGGCTCCTCCGACGACTACGCCATCAAGAACGCCATCCGGCAGGCCGCCGCCTTCGCCTCCTCGGGCATCATCGAGGATGTGGCCGAAAATATCGACCACATGCGCCTGGAACGGACCTCCGGAAAGGAAGCCGCCGGGGAAATTTAAAATAAGCTATTGACAGTACGGGAAAATATCCCTATTATGTGTGTGTAAATAATCCAGTCTAAGGAGTCGATCAAAACATGATTTTTGACAAGCTGTGCGGGCTCATTTCGGAACAGTTCGGCGTGGAGGCCGATACCATCACCGTGGACACCACCTTTGAGGACGATCTGGGCGCCGATTCCCTGGACATCGTGGAGCTGTCCATGGCCCTGGAGGAGGAATTCGGCGTCTCTGAGATGAGCGAGGAGGAGATCGCCGGCATCGCCACCGTGGGCGACCTGGTGAATCTGCTTCAGAACAAGCTGGACGCCTGAGCGAAGGATACTCGGGAGGCCCCGCCCCGGCGGGGCCTCTCTTTGCGTATGAGGAGGTGGAACGGACATGAAAAAACTGGAAGAAAGACTGGGCTACACCTTTCGGGACCGGAGCCTGCTGGAAAACGCCCTGACCCACAGCTCCTATGCCAATGAGAACAAGAGCAAGGGGGAGACCAGCAACGAGCGGCTGGAATTTCTGGGCGACTCGGTGCTGGGGATGGTGGTGGCGGACCATCTCTACCGCACCCATCCGGACATGCCCGAAGGGGAGCTCACCCGGACCCGGGCGGCCCTGGTGTGCGAGGACAGCCTTGTGGAGGTGGCGGCCCGGCTGGAGCTGGGGCAGTACCTGAAGCTGGGCCGGGGGGAGGATGCCGGCGGCGGCCGGCAGCGGCCCTCCATTCAGGCCGACGCGGTAGAGGCGGTCATCGCCGCCGTGTACCTGGACGGGGGCATCGGCTCGGCCCGGAAGCTCATCACCCATTTCATTCTGACCAACAACGAGCGGGAGCAGGAGGGGGCCATCCGGGACTTCAAGACGGCCCTTCAGGAGCTGGTACAGCGGGAGAGCGGCCGGGTGCTCAGCTACCGGCTGATGGGGGAGAGCGGACCCGACCACGCCAAGGTCTTTTCGGTGGAGGTGGCCCTCAACGGGACGCCCATCGGCGCCGGCGAGGGCCGGAGCAAGAAAGAGGCCGAGCAGAACGCCGCCAAGGCCGCCATGTACAAGCTCAAGGCGGAGGGCTGAGCGGAGCCGGTCAGAGCGGGCGGACCGTCGAGGACGCCGGACCCGGGGCAGTCCCGTCCACCGGCGTTCTCGACGTTCCGTCGCTCTAAATTTGGGATAATAACCCATTAAAGAGAAAAGATGGAGGTCTGTTATCTTGGAGAGAGAGCGGTTTTCCTCCCGGCTGGGATTCATTCTGATCTCGGCCGGCTGCGCCATCGGCCTGGGCAACGTCTGGCGCTTCCCCTACATCGTGGGGCAGTACGGCGGCGCCGCCTTTGTGCTGGTGTATCTGTTTTTCCTGGTCATCATGGGTCTGCCCATCATGGTGATGGAGTTCTCCGTGGGCCGGGCCAGTCAGAAGAGCATCCTGTGCTCCTTCCAGGTGCTGGAGCCCAAGGGCGCCAAATGGCACTGGTACGGCTGGTTCGGCCTGGCGGGCAACTACCTGCTCATGATGTTCTACACCACCATCGCCGGGTGGCTCATCCTGTATTTCATCAAAATGCTCAAGGGCGACTTCGTGGGCCTGGACACCGCGGGCGTGGCCGCCGAGTTCGGCGCCGTCACCGCCGACCCGGTGATCCAGACCGTCTTTATGGCCCTGGTGGTGGTGCTGGGCATGCTGGTGTGCAGCCGGGGCCTGAAGGACGGCGTGGAGAAGATCAACAAGGCCATGATGGTCTGCCTGCTGGTGCTGCTGGTGGTGCTGGCCGTCCGTGCCGTCACCCTGCCCAACATCTTCAACGAGATGCCCGGCGGCAGGCTGTGGGGGGCCCTCTTCTTCGTGTTCATGTCCTTCGCCGCCATGAGCACCGTCACCGCCGTCTTTGAGAACATCATCTCCTGCTGGATGGACAAGTGGCAGGTCACCCGCCGGAAGGCGGTGTGGGCCAACCTGGTCCTCATCTTCCTGCTGAGCCTGCCCTGCCTGCTGGGCTTCAACGTCCTCTCCGGCTTCCAGCCCTTCGGGCCGGGCAGCGGCGTGCTGGACCTGGAGGACTTTATCGTCTCCCAGAACCTGCTGCCCCTGGGCTCTCTGCTCTACCTCCTCTTCTGTGTGGGCTCCGAGCGGTACGCCTGGGGCTATGAAAATTTCCTGAAGGAGGCCGACCAGGGCAGAGGGGTGCGTTTCCCCGCCAAGCTGCGGCCCTACTTCACCTATATCCTCCCCCTCATCGTCCTGGCCATTTTCGTGCTGGGCTATCGGGAGAAATTCTTCTGAGCGAGGCAAAAAACCAGCGCCGCGTTTTTCGCGGCGCTGGTTTCGCGTTTCTGGGCGAGGACGGCGGAAAATGCTGGAGGAACCGGCATCCGGGCTTGCGGCCTGGTCCGGGAGGCATTATAATAATGTCAGATGAATAAGACGCTCGACGGCTCCAGCGCCGCCCCGGAACTGGAGGGACCGCCGGCGGTCCGGGTGGGAAAGGAATTGTGCGCCATGGAAAATGAGCAGGTCAACGTGTCCACGGAGAATCTGTCGAACACCATCCTCATTGTGGATGACGACGAGATCAACCGGGGCATACTGGAAAACATTTTCTCCACCAGCTATCAGGTGGAGGAGGCCGGCGACGGCAAGGCCGGCCTGGAAAAGATCCTGGCCCAGGAGGACCAGCTGTGCGCCATCCTTCTGGATGTGGTCATGCCGAAGATGGACGGCCTTCAGGTCCTTCAGCGGCTGTGGGAGCTGGGCATCCCGGAGCGGACCCCCATCTTCCTCATCACGGCGGAGGCCAGCGACGCCACCATGCGGGAGGCCTACCGGATGGGGGTCATGGACGTCATCAGCAAGCCGGTCATCCCCTACGTGGTGGAGCGGCGGGTGCGCTCGGTGGTGGAACTCTTCCAGGCCCGGCGGCGGCTGGGCAATGTGGTGGAGCGGCAGCAGTCGGAGCTGCTGCGCCAGGCCGAGCGGATCATTGAGCTCAACCGGGGCATGATCGAGGCCCTCTCCACCGCCATCGAGTTCCGGAACGGCGAGTCCGGCGGGCACGTCCGGCGCATTTACAGCATCACCCGCCACATGCTCACCCAGACGGAGCTGGGGCAGGGCCTCACCCCCGAGGATATCGACGCCATCTCCCTGGCCGCCATCACCCACGACGTGGGCAAGATCGCCATCCCCGACGCCATCCTGGGCAAGCCGGGCAAGCTGACCCCCGAGGAGTATGAGGTCATGAAGACCCACACCGTCCAGGGGGAGCTGATGCTGGAGCGCATTCCCCAGCTCCGGGAGCACGTGGCCTACCACTATGCCTGCGACATCGCCCGCCACCACCACGAGCGGTGGGACGGCCGGGGTTATCCCGACGGCCTCAAGGGGGACGAGATCTCCCCCTGGGCCCAGATCGTCTCCCTGGCCGACGTCTACGACGCCCTGGTGAGCAAGCGGGTATACAAGGCCGCCTTTGCCCGGGAGGAGGCCCTGAGCATGATCCGGGAGGGGAAGTGCGGAGTCTTTAACCCCGACCTGCTGGAGAAGTTTTTCCGGGTGGAGGAGTCGCTCTGGGGCTTCTACCAGGGGGGAGAGGAGGACTAGGCCTTATGTCCCCCGACGGCCCATTTTTCTTGAGATCCCCATGCGCCCCTGCGAAAGCATGGCCTAACGCCGCCCCTCGGCGCCCCGGACCCGGCGGAGGTAGCGGTAGACCGTGGGCTCGGAGATCTCCAGGGAGCGGGCCACCTCGCCCACGGCGCCCTTGGTGGAAAAGACCCCCTGCCGGTCCAGTGCCTGGATGAGGGCGGCCTTTTCCTCCACCGTCATGCGCCCGGCGGGGACCCCCTGGCGCAGCACCGTATTGTGGATCAGGGTGTTTGAGAGCTCGGGGATGGAGTCGTCCAGCTCCTCGGTGTAGCCGCTCTGGTTGGCGGGGGTGGATACGGAGAAGGCGGAGAGCAGGTGCCGCAGGTGGTCTGAGATGGCCATCAGGTCGGAGAGGTCGTGGTTGACGCAGAGGAGCCCCACCAGCTCACCCTCCTCCTTGATGAAGTAGGTGGAGGAGACAAAGCGCTTTCCGTCCCGGGTCCGGCCCTCGTAGTTGGCCACGAAATCCCGGTCACGGTAGACCTCCTCCCGCACCAGCCGCCTGGCCAGCTCGGTCATGGGATCGCCCGCCGTCCGGCCGCTGAGGTGGCCGTTGAAGATGGCCACCACCGACGACTCCGGGTCGGAGACGTCGTGGAGAATGACCTCGTAGTTTTCTCCGCACACGGCGCTGAGAAAGGCCGCCATGGGGAGGTAGGGCGCCAGCTTGCTCCGGTTGCTCATGATGGTATCCGTCCTTTCCGGCGGAGAGCCCGCACAGGGAATGCCTTGCACCATATTTTATACCAAATTGCCCCAAAATACAATGAAATACCGGCGTTTGACATTGACAAATGAAATGCAATAAATTATAATCAGCTTGAAAAAAATTTATCGGAGGCGAACGTTTATGAAAACTCCCGTCGTGACCACGCAGGCTCCCGCCGCCATCGGCCCCTACTCCCAGGGCATCTCCACCGGAGAGCTGGTCTTTGTGTCCGGACAGCTCCCCATTGACCCCGCCACCGGGGCCATGCCCGAGGATGTGGCCGCTCAGGCCAAGCAGTCCCTGGCCAATGTGAAGGCCGTGCTGGAGGCCGCCGGCAGCTCCATGGAGCTGGTGGTCAAGACCACCATCTTCCTGGCTGACATCGCTGACTTTGCCGCCGTGAACGAGGTCTATGCCGCCGCCTTCCCCCAGCCCTGCCCTGCCCGGAGCTGCTTTGCCGTGGCCGCCCTGCCCAAGAGCGCCAAGATCGAGATCGAGGCCATCGCCGTCACGAAGTGACCCCATATCTGACATCCTACATCCCGTTACTTTCCCGCCCTCTCCAGGGCGGAAAAGTCCTCGCTTTGCTCGCCGCAGCCCTTGCCCTGCAAGGGCTGCGGGGGATGTGATCCCATTCGAGGCGGGCTGCCGCCCCCTCGAGCTCCCCTG
>DXDV01000143.1 GCA_019115345.1 Candidatus Intestinimonas stercorigallinarum
CATCCTCTCTCTGATGACGGTGGTGGGCGCCTTCCTGATGAACGCTGTGGTGCGCTATTATCTGGATGATTTCAACAACCGCATGAGCGCCATGTTCTCCGCTCAGGACCTCTACAATGACCTCACCAATCCCTATGAAGGGGAGGAAAACGGGGTGGAGGGCCTCCAGGCCGTGCTCAGGGCCAACATGGGCGAGCTCGGCGTGGACGGCCGGAGCCGGAACTACTTTATTCTCGACGGCACCACGGGCGCTTATCTGGCCGGCTCCGACGACCAGCTGGGCCAGAGCCTGGACAAGAGCCCCAACGTGCTCAGGGCCCTGGCCACCGGCGAGCCCGCCTCCGCCAGCGACATCACCGCCGATTTTATGGATGTGGCCATCCCCATCACCCGGGGAGAGGTCTCCTACATCATCCAGATCTACGACAACCGCCAGACGGTGACCGAGCTCAACAGCTCCCTGTTCATGCTCATCCTTCAGGCCCTCATCTTCGGGCTCATCTCCTCGGTGCTCCTCTCCTTTCTGCTGGCCAAGACCATGATCACCCCCATCGAGCGCCTCACCGCCGGCGCAAAGCGGGTGGCCTCGGGAGACTTCTCCCGGAAGCTGGAGGTGGCCTCCAAGGACGAGATCGGCGTGCTCACCGCCACCTTCAACTCCATGGCCCGGCAGCTCCAGACCACCATCCGCGAGGCCGAGAACGAGCGCAACAAGCTGGACACCCTCTTCCTCCACATGACCGACGGCGTGGTGGCCTTCAGCCGGGAGGGGACGGTGATCCAGAAAAACCCGGCGGCGGAGGACATGCTGGGCCGCGCCATCCTGCCCACGGACACCTACGGCGGGCTCTTTGGGGAGCTGGCCCCTCTGGAGCAGATCCTCTCCCTGGAGCAGCCGGGAGGGTACCAGGAGGCGGAGCGCACGGTGGGCAGCCGCACCCTGGACCTGCTGCTGGCCCCCTTTGACCAGGAGAGCGGTCAGGGGGGCGTCATGGTGGTCATCCACGACGTCACCACCCAGCGCCGGAACGAGGAGATGCGCCGGGAGTTCGTGGCCAACGTGTCCCACGAGCTGCGCACCCCCCTCACCAATATCCGCAGCTACGCCGAGACCCTGGTGGACGGCGTGGGCGACATCCCCCTGGAGATGGAGAAAAACTTCCTGGGGGTCATCCTCAACGAGTCCGACCGGATGGCCCACATCGTCCAGGACCTGCTCACCCTCTCCCGGTTCGACTCCGGCCGCAGCGAGCTCAAGCTGGAGCGTTTCTCCTTCTCCTCCGCCGTCCGGGACATCTACAACGCCGTGCTCATGGAGGCCCAGCGCCACGGCCACACCCTCTCCCTGGACCTCGCCCCCGACCTCCCGGAGATCGTGGGCGACCGGGACCGGGTGCTCCAGGTCATGATGAACGTGGTCTCCAACGCCATCAAATACACCCCCGACGGCGGACAAATCGCCATCTCCGCCGGAAGGAACCCCCTGCGGGTGTGGATGGAGGTGGCCGACAACGGCATCGGCATCCCAGAGGCCGACCGGCCCCGGGTGTTCGAGCGCTTCTACCGGGTGGACAAGGCCCGCTCCCGGGAGTCGGGCGGCACCGGCCTGGGCCTGTCCATCGCCAAGGAGATCGTGGACCGGCACGAGGGCATCATCGCCCTGGTGGACCGGCCCGGTCCCGGCACCACCATCCGCGTGGAGCTGCCCATCGAGGGACCTGCCCATGGGAAGTAAGAAGCGCCGCCTCATCGAGTGGGGCAAAAACGCCCTCATCGCGCTGCTGGCCCTGTCGGCCCTCTACCTGCTGGGCCGGACCCAGCTCTATGAGGAGGGCGCCGCCAGCGGCCGGAGCTGGCTCTCCGGCCTCACCCAGGTCTTTGCCGAGCAGGAGTCCCCCACCCCCAGCCAGGTGCTGGGGAACTGGAGCCAGGGCTCCGCCCAGCGGCCGGTCCGCATGGTGGTCCTCAGCCCCCAGGGCAGCGCCGGCATCCAGTACGACAACGCCGCCCTGGACAGCCTCTTTTTGGAATTTACCAACCCCCTGGCCGACGCCCTCATCGGAGCGGGAAGCCCCCGGCAGATCAGCCAAGAGGACTTTCAGGCGGCTCTGAGCGCCCAGCGGCCCGGCGTCTACCTGGATTTTCTGGGCCAGATCCCCCTGGCCAATCTGACGGCCTGGCTCAGCGGCGGACGGACCGTCAACAGCGCCCTGACCCAGAGCGTCCGCCGGCTCCTCCTGACCCTGGACGATTCCGGCAATGCCCTGCTCTACTTCATCGATGAGAACACGGGCAACTACTACGCGGCGGAGACCACCCGGGACCTGGCCGCCCGGCTGGCCCGGTTCGTGGAGGGGGTCTCCCCCAACGGCGCCGCCTTCGCCTTCCAGAGCGGGGACGCCTACGCCGCTCTGGCCCCATACACGCTGCTGGAAGGCGCCGAAGCGCCCCAGCCGGGGCGCTACGCCGCCGCCAACCCGGTGCCCATCACCGAGAGCGGGGACGGCTATGGGGAGGCCTTCGCCTCCCTGGTCGAGAGCCTCACCTTCCAGCCCCAGTCCATGTCCTACCGCAGCCGGGACGGGGTGACCATTCAGGAGGGCTCGGAGCGGCTGCGGATCAGCGATACCGGCCAGGTGACTTACGAGGCCGCCGATCTCACCGACCCCCGCTTCCCCATCCAGGGGCTGAGCCAGGACCCCACCGAGTGGGAGCTGGTGGGCAGCGCCTGGTCCTTCGTGGAGGAGGTCTTTCAGGTGGGCGCCGCCTCCTCTCTGTGCGGGGACGCCCGGCTGTACATCCAGGGCCTGGAGGAGACCGAGACCGGGGTGGCCGTGTGCATCGGCTACCAGCTGGACGGCGCGGCGGTGCTGGTGGGAGAGGAGGGCTCGGCGGCCCGCATTGAGATCACCGACGGCGCCATCACCGGCTTCCAGCTCCAGCTGCGGCAGTACACCTATCTGGACGAGGGTCCCCAGGTGCTGCCGGAGCTCCAGGCCACCGCCGCCCTGGAGGCCCAGTCGGCCCAAGGCTCCGAGCTGCTGCTCTACTACTACGACGACCTGCGCGGCGGCGAGGTCACCGCGGACTGGGGGGCGTTTTAGCGCCCCACGCCGCCGGCAGCTCCGGTGTTTCCTTGTCTTTCATGAAATGTCTGTTATCCGGCCCCGGGAGGAGGTGAGGCGGCCTTGGAGTGGCCGAAGCTGAAAAACATCATCATCATTCTGCTCGCCTGCGTCAACCTCTTCCTGCTGGTCCTGGCGCTCCACCGGGAGCATGAGAGCCAGGGCTATTCGGAGAGCGCCCGGGAGGACGCCATCACCGTGCTGTGGAACGCCTGCCGCATCGAGCTGGACCGGGACCTTTTGCCGGAGGACATGACCCTCCCCGTCATGGTGGTGGAGCGGGACCCGGAGCTGGAGCGGCAGCAGGCCGCCGTCCTGCTGGGGGAGCTGTCCGACGACGGCGGGGACGCCATGCGCTATGAGGGCGCCCTGGGAACGGCCCAATTTTATATCAACGGCGCCTTCTCCGCCGAGTTTCACCCCGGCGCCTATCCGGTGTGCGAGGAGACTCCGGAGGACTTCTCCCTGACCCTCATGGAGCGGCTGGACATCGAAGCCCAGGTCGTCAGCGCCGACACCGGCGGCTGGCCGGGCCGGGCCGTGGTGGTGGTCCAGCAGAGCTGGGCGGGCACGCCCATTTTCGCCTGTACGGCGACGCTGGTCTTTTGGGACGGCGAGCTGCGGGAGATCCAGCGGGACGTGAGCCGCCGGCTGCCGGGCGTCCCGCAGCCGCTGAGCGACACCCGCTGCCTGGACATGGTCACCCTGCTGCTGGACTTTGCCGACTACGTCAAGCAGAACAGCCGGGTGTGCAGCGCCATCACCGGCTTCACCGCCGGCTATACCCTGGACGCCCAGTCGGAGCCCACCCAGCTCATCCCCACCTGGCGGGTGACCACCGACAACGGCGCTTACTATTGGAACGCCGTGACCGGGGAGATCCGCCCGGAGCAGGCGGAGTCCTGACATAGATAAGGCCCCACCCGCCACAGACGCCGGTCTGTGGCGGGCGGGGCCTTCAGCTTGTCAAAAAACCTCCGTGAGACGGCAGACGTGCCGCGGAGGCGCGGGGGAGCGCGAGGGGGCGGCAGCCCGCCTCGAATGGGATGACATCCCCCGCAGCCCTTGCAGGCAAGGGCCGCGGCGAGCAAAGCGAGGACTTTTCCGCCCTGGAGAGGGCGGGAAAGGAACGGGATGCAGGCGTGGGATGCTCCGGCGGGCCGTCCCTCTGGCCGGTACGGTCACACCGTCACCACCCGGGCGGCGGTGAGGAGCCGCCCGGCGATGTCGTACATATTGCTCACGACGCCCACCTTGCACTCCTCGGTGAGGCCGAAGTAGTTGAGGCAGGTGCCGCACACCAGGATCTCGCAGCCCTTGTCCAGAAGGCTCCGCAGGCTGTCGATGACCTGCCCCTCCTCCCCGGCGGGCAGCTTCACCCCGCCGTTCATGAAGAGGAGGCAGGCCGGGGGCGTGTCGCTCTGGGCCAGGGTGTAGAGGAACATCTTCATCAGGTTCTCCCCCAGCTCCCGGCTGCCGTCACCGATGAAGTCCTTGCCGATGAACACCGTGGCGCCGCCGGGCGCCGTGGGGCAGCAGACCGCCGGCTCCGGGGCGGGCGCCGCCTTCCGCTCGCCGGTGATGCGCACGGCGAAGCCGCCCTCCCGGGGGGCGCTGGCCGCCGCCATGCCCTGGCTCACCGCCAGCCGCGTCAGGTTCTCCACGGCGATTTGGTTGTCCACCAGCACCGTCACGTCGTGCTCGCCGCCGTCCAGGGCCTGCTTGGCCAGGACCACCGGCATGGGGCAGGCTTTGCCCATGGCGTCAATTTCCACTGCCATCGCTCTGTTCCACCTTTCCTGTATCCTCATTCCAGAGGACGGGCGTCCCGTCCTCCACCCGGTAGCGCCGGTACGCGTCCGGCGGCACCAGGCCGTCCTCCAAAGCCCTGCTCAGGGCCGGGCCGTCCCGGTCCTCCACGCGCAGGGAGATGCCGCAGGCGGCGGTGATCTGCCGCAGGGTGGGCATCACCGCCACCGGCAGCCGGACCTTCAGGGCCCGCTCCGCCGCCATGGCGGCGTGGGTGCTCTCGAAGGCCAGGAGCTGATAGCTCTCCCTCACGGCTTCACCACAATGGAGCAGCCGGCCCGCTTGGCCTCCACATAGCCCACCTGGGCGGCGCAGGGGATGCGGTCCTTCAGAGCGGAGAGGAGCGTTTGGGCGTCCTTCTCCGCCACCGCGATGAGAAGCCCGCCGGAGGTCTGGGGGTCGTAGAGGAGGTCCTGGACGGCCAGGGGCACCTCCCCCTCCACCCTGGTGGAGGACCCGGCAAAGTGGCGGTTGCGGTACATGCCCTCGGGGAGGAGCCCCATCTCGGCCAGGGCCCGCACCCCGGGCAGGAAGGGGATGTTTCCGCTCTCGATGACCACCGTGGCGCCGCCTCCCCGGGCCATCTCCAGGCTGTGGCCCATGAGGCCGAAGCCGGTGACGTCGGTGCAGCCGCTCACATCGAAGTCCACCATGATGTCCCGGGCCGTCTTGTTGAGGGCGGCCATCTGCTCCACCGCCCGGCGGTAGAGGTCCGGGTCGGCCAGTCCCGCCTTGGCGGCGGTGGTGGTGACGCCGATGCCCAGGGCCTTGGTGAGGAGGAGCACGTCCCCCGGCCGGGCCCGGTCGTTCCGGAGGATGCGCCCCGGATGGACGAAACCGGACACCGCCAGGCCGTACTTGGGCTCCTTGTCCTGGATGGTGTGGCCGCCGGTGATGATGGTCCCCGCCTCGTAGGCCTTCTCGTAGCCCCCCCGGAGGACGCCGTGGACGGCCTCCCGGTCCATCTGGGGGGAGACGCACATCACGTTGAGGGCCAGCTTGGGCTCGCCCCCCATGGCGTACACGTCGCTGATGGCGTTGGCCGCCGCGATCTGACCGAAGAGATAGGGGTCGTCCACGATGGGCGGGAAAAAGTCCACCGTCTGGACCAGGGCCAGATCGTCCGAGAGCTGGTACACCGAGGCGTCGTCGCTGGTGTCGTAGCCCACCAGCAGCCTGGGGTCGGTGCGGGTGGGCAGCCCCTCCAGCAGCTGGGAGAGGACGCCCGCCCCCACCTTGGCGCCGCAGCCGGCGCACTCGGCCAGCTTGGTCAGTTGGATGTCCGATGCCATATCATTTCTCCTCCCTTGCTCCATTGACACATGAGGGCCTCCAGCACGCCGCCGCCCACCGCCCGGGCCTTATCCGAGACGGAGAAGCAGTGCTCCCGGCGGCATCTGGGGTCCACGTCCCCCGCCTTCATACCGGCGGTGACCGGCGTCCCCTCGGGCAGCAGGCCCCGGACCACCCCGGCGATCCCGGCCCGCATGGGGGCCTCCCCCACCATGCCCACGGTCTGTCCGGCCTCCACCGTGTCCCCGATGGCGGCCAGGGGGACGAAGGTCCCCGCCGCCGGGGCACGGAGGAGCCGCTCCACAGTGTAGCCGCCGATGTCGCCGGGGATGCCGGTGTTGGGGGCGGGGGGACGGTCCCACAGCACCCGGCCCAGGTCGTGGCCCCGCTGGGTCTCCACGGCGGCGTGGCAGTCCACGCCGGGGGTGAAGCCGGGCCCCACCCCCACCACGGCGGGGGCGTCGGTGATGGCGGTGCCCAGGTTCTTTTTGGCCAGGATGGCGTCCACCACCCCGTCCGGCCTCAGGGCCGGGATACACGCCCCCGCCGGGTCCACCAGCACCGCCGCCTTGCCCGCCCGGACACAGTTCAGGGCCCCTTCGGCGTTCGGGACCAGCACGGCGGTGATGCCCTCCACCTCCGCCCTTCCCCGGTACACCGCCTGGGAAAAGGCCACCGTACAGCGCACGGTGGTGGGCCGGGCGGTCTCGGTCATGACCACGGAGCACCCGGCCCGGAAGAGGCGGCAGGCGATCCCCGTGGCCAGGTCGCCCGCCCCCTTGACCACGATCAGCATGGGGCATACACCTCTTTTACATAATCTCGTGTTCTGAGGGCGGCAGCCACCACCCGAACGCCCGGCAGATAGGTCCGGACGGCCCGGGCGGTCTCCCGGGCCAGGGCCAGCTCGGCCGGTCCGTCTGCCTGATTGAGGAGGACCCGGAATTTCCGGGGGTCCCCCACCCCCTTGAACTGCCCTTCCTCATGGGTGAGGAGCCGGGCCAGGAGGGCCGGGGTGACGGCGGTCTCCTCCCCTGCCCCCAGCAGGGCGCAGGCCAGCTGGGGGCGGTGGCAGACCTCCCCCAGGGGCCGGCCCAGGGCGGAGAGCCCCGCCACCGCCACCACGGCGGCGCAGCCGGGGATGAGGCAGGGCTCGTGGCCGGCCGGGGCCTTTATGGGCAGGCGCTTGGCCCCGTCGGCCTCGGCCACCCCGAAGCCGAAGAGGGACAGGCCCCGTTCCAGCACCTCCCCCGGCGGAGCGCCCAGCTTGCCCGTCTCCGGGTCGGCCACGGCGGCGCAGGCGGTGAGGCCCGCCCGGCGGGCCGCCTCCAGCTCCTCCAGAGTCCCCGCCAGGGGACCCGCGGAGCGGCCCTGCTCCACGCCGATATGGGTGGTGGTGGCGGCCAGGGCGGGGAGCCCCCGGCCGGTCCGCTCAGCCGTCAGCCGGAGCATGAGAGAGCTCTTCCCGCCGCCCCCCACCAGGCAGATCCAGCCCTCCGGCGGCAGCGCCAGGGCGTCCAACAGCTCCATCGGTATCCCTCCGTTATTTTTTCTCTAGAATAGCATATTGCATCCCCCAAGTCAAACCGCTATAATGCTGGTAACAAGGCGTGAAAGGCGGCGGTAGCCATGACAGGACCGGCATTGGAGCTGCGCGTATCCCTGCGGCTGTTTTCCGGCGGCGCGAAGTGCTTCGGCCCCGGTCCGGCCTTCCTGCTGGAGGCCACCGACCGGCTGGGCTCCCTCCGGGCCGCGGCGGCGGAGGCCGACATGGCCTATTCCAAGGCCTGGACCAGCCTGCGCGCCTGCGAGCAGGCCCTGGGCTTTCCCCTGCTGGAGCGGGAGGCCGGGGGCCGCCGGGGAGGCGGCTCCCACCTGACCCGGGAGGGCCGGGCGCTGCTGGAGGCCTACCGGGCCCTGGAGAGGCGCATGGCCGAGGAGGGGGACCGTCTCCTCCGGGAGCTGCTGCCCTCCATGGACGGCGGCCTCCCCCCTGTCGAAAAAATTTGAGAAAAGTGTTGACATCCCCAGCTCGGTATGATAATATACTTCTTGCGTTGAGCATCACGGAACGCCAACCCACTTGCGCGAGTGGTGGAATTGGTAGACTCGCTGGCTTCAGGTGCCAGTGCTCGCAAGGGCGTGCGGGTTCGACTCCCGCCTCGCGCACCACATGGCAAAACCCCGGAAACCTTGTAATTTCAAGGCTTTCGGGGTTTTCTGTTGCC
>DXDV01000144.1 GCA_019115345.1 Candidatus Intestinimonas stercorigallinarum
CTGAAGTGGAACATGGGCTGGATGAACGACGTGCTCCACTACATGAAGCTGGACCCCTACTTCCGGCAGTACAACCACCGGGACATCACCTTCTCCTTCTTCTACGCCTTTTCGGAGAACTTCATCCTCCCCCTCAGCCACGACGAGGTGGTCCACATGAAGGGCTCCCTCCTCAACAAGATGCCGGGCACCTACGAGGAGCAGTTCCCCGGCGTCCGGGCCTTCTATACGTACATGCTCACCCACCCGGGCAAGAAGCTGCTGATGATGGGCAGCGAGTTCGGCCAGTGGAACGAGTGGCACTTTGAGTACTCCCTGGACTGGCACCTGCTGGGCAACGAGATCAACCGGCAGACCAAGGACTTCTTCCAGGCCGCCAACCACTTCTACCTGGCCCAGCCCGCCCTCTGGCAGGAGGACTTCTCCTGGGAGGGCTTCGAGTGGATCTACGCCGACGACAACCAGGCCAACACCATCTCCTTTGTCCGCAAGGACGACAAGGGGGACTTCCTGGTGACGGTGTGCAACTTCTCCCCGGTGGACCGGACGGGCTACCGCATCGGCGTGCCGGTGCCGGGGGCCTACACCTGCCTCTTCAACACCGACGACACCGCCTTCGGCGGTCAGGGCCGGGGGGACAAGGAGCCGGTGAAGAGCACCTACATCCCCTGCCACGGACGGGAGCAGTCCATTGCCATCACCCTGCCCCCCATGAGCGCCGTGATCTATAAGTGTACCCGCAAGTTCCCCGCCCGCCGGAAGAAGGAGGGCTCCCTGGCGGTGAAGGCCCCGGCCGGCAAGCCCACTGTCCGCAAGGCCGCCTCCAAGCCGGCGGTGAAGGAGCGGGCCGCCAAGCCCGCCGTCCGCAAAACCGCCGCCAAGCCCGCCGTGAAGGAAAAGGCACACCACCCGGCGGTGAAGCCCAAGGCACAGCACCCCGCCGTGAAAAAGGCCCCCAAGAAGGGTTGAGCCCTTCCCCATTATCCTGTGATCTCCACTTTGACCGAGAGGTGATAGAGATGAAAAAAGAATGTGTCGCCATGCTGCTGGCAGGCGGACAGGGCAGCCGCCTGAAAGCCCTGACGTCAAAAGTAGCGAAACCCGCCGTCCCCTTCGGGGGCAAGTACCGCATCATCGACTTTCCCCTGAGCAACTGCGTCAACTCCGGCATCGACACCGTGGGCGTCCTCACCCAGTACCAGCCCCTGGAGCTCAACAGCTACATCGGCAACGGTCAGCCCTGGGACCTGGACCGCTCGGACGGCGGCGTCCACATCCTGCCCCCCTACGTGAAGGAGGGGGACAAGGGCACCTGGTACAAGGGCACCGCCAACGCCATCTACCAGAACATCGGCTTTATCTCCCTGTACGACCCCGACTACGTCCTCATCCTGTCCGGCGACCACATCTATAAGATGGACTACGAGCAGATGCTGGAGCACCACAAGGCCATGGACGCCGCCTGCACCATCTCCGTGATGGAGGTCCCCTTCGAGGAGGCGCCCCGGTTCGGCATCATGAACGTGGATGAGAACGACATGATCTACGAGTTCGAGGAGAAGCCCAAAAAGCCCAAGAGCAACCTTGCCTCCATGGGCATTTACATCTTCAACTGGAAGCAGCTGCGGGAGTACCTCATCGCCGACGAGGCCGACGAGAAGTCCTCCAACGACTTCGGCAAGAACATCATCCCCGCCATGCTGAACAACGGCGAGCGGATGGCCGCCTACCGCTTCTCCGGCTACTGGAAGGACGTGGGCACCATCGACTCCCTGTGGGACGCCAATATGGATATGCTCTCCGTCCACAGCGGCATCGACCCCTACGACGTGGAGTGGCCCATCTTCGCCCGCACCCCCACCCGTCCGCCTCACTTCACCGGCCCTGACGCCGTGGTGACCCACTCCCTGATGACCGGCGGCTGCGTGGTGGACGGCGCGGTGGAAAACTCCGTCCTCTTCCACTCCGTGACGGTGGAGAAGGGGGCCAAGGTCCGCTACTCCATCCTCATGCCCGGCGCCGTGGTCAAGGAGGGCGCCGACGTGGAGTACGCCATCGTGGCCGAGAACGCCGTCATCGGCGCCGGCGCCCAGGTGGGCACGCCGCCCGCCGCCGAGGGCGACCCCGACGAGTGGGGCATCACCGTGGTGGCGGAAGGCATCAAGGTGGGTGACAACGCCGTGGTCCCGGCCAAGGCCATGGTCACCCGGAACGTGAAAGGGGGTGCGGCGAAATGACCAATAAGCTGCACGGGATCATTTTCGCATACCGCTCCAATCCTCAGCTCCGGGAGCTCTCCCAGCCCCGGAACACCTGCTCCATCCCCTACGGCGGCCGCTACCGGGTGGTGGACTTCATGCTCTCCAACATGGTCAACGCCGGCATCTCCGACGTGGGCCTCATCGTACACGCCAACTACCAGTCCCTCCTGGACCACGTGGGCTCCGGCAAGGACTGGGACCTCTCCCGCAAGCACGGCGGCCTGCGCATCCTCCCCCCCTTCGGCTACGCTGACAAGCGCCGGGAGGGCGACTACCGGGGCCGTATGGACGCCCTGGCCGGGGTCTACTCCTACCTGGAGCGCATCCGTCAGGACTACGTGGTCCTGGCCGGCGGCGACGTGGCGGTGAACCTGGACCTGGACGACGTCTTTGAGCACCACCTCCGCACCGGCGCCGACATCACCGCCGTGTGCACCCCGGTGCCCCGGGGAGACGCCCGGGAATCCGACTACTTCACCGTGGATGAAAACGGCCTCATCGTCGATGTGTCCGTCCACCCGGTGAGCCCCATGGGCTGCGAGTCCATGGAGGTGTACATCATGAGCAAGGACCTGCTCATCTCCCTGGTGGAGCACTGCATCGCCCACAACATCCCCTCCTTCAGCCAGGGCGTGCTCCTCAACATGATCGACCGGCTCAAGCTGGTGTCCTACACCTTTGAGGGCTATGCCGCCCGCCTCCAGTCGGTGGCCGGCTACTACGCCCGCAGCATGGAGCTGCTGGACCCCGCCATCCGGGCCGACCTCTTCAACGACCACCGGCCCATCAAGACCAAGGACATGTCCAACCCCTCCACCTACTACGGACCCGGCTCCATCTCCAGAAACTCCCTGGTGGCCGACGGCTGCATCATCGAGGGCGAGGTGGAGAACTCCATCCTCTTCCGCGGCGTGCATGTGGAGAAGGGCGCCAAGGTCCAGAACTGCATCCTGATGCAGGGCTCGGTCATCCACCAGGGCGCGGTGCTCAAGTACGCCATCACCGACAAGAACGTGCAGGTCAACGCCGGGCGGATGCTCATGGGCCATGAGACCTACCCCCTGGCCATCGCCAAGAACGCCGTGGTATAACGTCAACAAACCGCTCCGCGCGGCACAGGAACGCGGCCGCCGTGTACGGCGACCCCGTCCGCCCGCAGGCGGCGCGCATCGGGCCGCCGGGCATGGCGGCCGCGCCGCCTGTTCGGGCGGCGGAGCACGGATGGAGAAAAGGAGTCATTTATGAATATTTTGTTTGCGGCCTCTGAGGTGGCCCCCTTCATCAAGACCGGAGGACTGGCCGACGTGGCCGGCTCCCTCCCCCAGAAGCTGGCCGATATGGGCCACGACGTGAAGGTCATCCTGCCTCTCTATGAGGGCATCGGCCAGCAGTACCGGGACAAGATGCGCTTCCTCTTCCACTGGAACTGCCGTCTGGCCTGGCGCACCCCCTACTGCGGCATTTTCGAGCTGCGTGAGGGCAACATCTCCTACCTTTTCGTGGACAACGAGTACTACTTCAAGCGGGCGGAGATCTACGGCCACTATGACGACGGCGAGCGCTTCGCCTTCTTCTCCCGGGCCGTCATCGAGACCCCCGCCCACCTGGACTGGCATCCCGACGTCCTCCACTGCAACGACTGGGAGACCGCCCTGGTACCCATCTACCTGCTGGAGGAGCGGGAGCGGATCTGGCAGCTCCGGGGGACCAAGAGCGTCTTTACCATCCACAACATCGAGTACCAGGGCCGCTACGGCGACCAGATCATCGAGGACCTGCTGGGCCTGAACCGGGGCTACCTGAACGAGCACATGCTGGCCTATCACGGGGACGTGAACCTGATGAAGGGGGCTATCTACGTCGCCGACTATGTCACCACCGTCTCCCCCACCTACGCCAACGAGCTCCAGTACCCCTTCTACGCCCACGGCCTGGAGGGTGTGGTGGCCGACAACCGCTGGAAGCTGCGGGGCATCCTCAACGGCCTGGACGTGTGCCTCTACGACCCCTCCACCGGCAACGGCCTGGCCGCCCCCTTCACCCCCGACGACCTGAGCGGCAAGGCCGCGTGCAAAAAGGCCCTTCAGCAGGCGGTGGGCCTCCGGGAGGATCCCAACGTGCCCATCATCGCCTGCGTCTCCCGCCTGGTCAAGCACAAGGGCTTCGAGCTGGTGGCCAACGCCATCCACGACATCATGAGCATGAACGTGCAGATGGTGGTCCTGGGCACCGGCGAGTGGAACTTTGAGGAGGCCTTCCGGCAGGCCCAGGCCCAGTATCCCGGCCGCTTCGCCGCCCGGCTCCAGTACTCCGCCGCCCTCTCCACCGCCATCTACGGCGGCGCCGACCTCTTCCTCATGCCCTCCCTGGCCGAGCCCTGCGGCCTGAGCCAGATGATCGCCATGCGCTACGGCACCATTCCCGTGGTCCGGGAGACCGGCGGCCTGAAGGATACCGTCATCCCCCACGGCGTCTTTGGCGACACCGGCTTCACCTTCGCCAACATCAACGCCCACGACATGGTCTGGGTGCTGGGGGAGGCGGTGGGCCTCTACTTCAACGACAAGGCCGGCTGGCAGGTCCTTCAGCACAACGGCATGACCCGCGACTTCAGCTGGGATTCCCCCGCCCGGGAGTATGAGGACGTCTACTATCAGATCACCGGCATTCCCCGCCCTACTGAGCCGTCGCCGGAGGAGGACCCGGTCCCGGCGGCGGAGGAGCCCACCCAGGCTGAGCCGGCAGCCGCTCCCGTGCCGGAGGCCGCCCCCGCGGCGGAGGCCCCCGCAGTCAAGGCGGAGAAGAAGCCCGCCGCCAAGAAGGCCGCCGCCAAGCCCAAGGCCGAACCCGCCGCCAAGGCGGAGAAGAAGCCTGCCGCCCGAAAGACGGCGGCCAAGGCCAAGGCAGAGCCCGCCGCCAAGGCGGAGAAAAAGCCCGCCGTGAAGAAGGCCGCCAAGGCCAAGGCGGAGCCCACCGCCCCGGCGGAGGCCCCCAAGGCCGAGGCTCCCAAGACAGAGGCCCCCAAAACCGAGGCTCCAAAAGCGGAGGCGCCCAAGGTTGAGGCCCCCGCGGAGGAGAAAAAGGCGGAAAAATGAGGCATTTTTCCTGCCAAGAATAGACAGTTCCCACATTGACAGACGGGATGGGCTGTGATAAACTTTGTGCGCCTATCCGCAACCCACAGAGATTGCAGCGACTGACACGGCGGGGGCATGCCCCCGCCGTGCTGTTTCCTCTGTGACTCTATATTGAGAAATGGAGACATGCTCGAAATGCCTACGAAATACACAAAGAAAGAGCTGGAGCAGCAGATCATCGGCAAGCTCCGCCGGAACTTTGGCCGGGAGGTGGAGGAGGCCACCTCCGTGCATATGTTCCGGGCCTGCGCCCTGGTGCTGCGGGACATCATGTCCGCCCGGGAGCTGGCCACCCAGAGCCGGATCCGGGACACCCACGCCCGGCAGGTCCACTACCTCTCCCTGGAGTTCCTCATGGGCCGCTCCCTGGAGAAGAACGCCTACAACCTGGGGGTCCTGCCCCAGCTGAAGGAGGCCATTGAGGACCTGGGCTTCTCCGCCCCCGATCTCTTCGAGGTGGAGCCCGACGCCGGTCTGGGCAACGGCGGCCTGGGCCGCCTGGCCGCCTGCTACCTGGAGGCCATGACCACCCAGGAGATCCCCGCCACCGGCTACTCCATCTGCTACGAGCTGGGTCTCTTCAAGCAGAAGATCGTGGACGGCCAGCAGGTGGAGCTGCCCGACAACTGGCTGGAGATCGCCGACTGCTGGCTCATTCCCAAGATGGACGAGACCGAGAAGGTCCACTTCGGCGGCACCGTGAAGGACGTCTGGGGCCCCGACGGCAGCCACACCGTGGTCTACGAGGGGGGCAACGACGTGCTGGCCGTGCCCAAGGACATGGAGATCGCCGGCTACGGCACCGACCACGTCAATGTCCTCCGTCTGTGGGACGCCAAAAGCACCATCCCCCTGGACATGTCCCTCTTCTCCCGGGGCGAGTACCTGAAGGCCACCGAGCAGAAGGCCATGGCCGAGTCCATCGCCAAGGTCCTCTACCCCGAGGACAACCACTACGAGGGCAAGTCCCTGCGGCTCAAGCAGCAGTATTTCTTCGTCTCCGCCACCGTGCAGCACATCTGCCGGCAGCACAAGGCCGAGTACGGCACCCTGCGGAACTTCCACCAGAAGCACGTCATCCAGATCAACGACACCCACCCCACCCTGGTCATCCCCGAGCTCATGCGCATCCTGCTGGACGAGGAGGGCTAC
>DXDV01000145.1 GCA_019115345.1 Candidatus Intestinimonas stercorigallinarum
ACAGCCTGGATTCAGCAGATATTATTTTACCACAGGAAGGCAGAAAAGGAAACGAAAAAAGTCTTAAGGTTTGATGAAAATGCCCCGCCCTCAGCGGTTGGAACTGGGCTTTCCGACGGGGTTGCGGGTGACGCCCAGGAAGCATTCGCTGTAATGGACCATGGCGCGCTGGATGACCTCCACGGCGGCCTTACGGTCGTTGACGTCGCCGGCCACGGCCTCCTTCCCCTCCAGGGCCTTGTAGACCGAGAAGAAGTGGGCCATCTCGTCGAAGATGTGGCCGGGCAGCTCCCAGATGTCCTGGTAGGTGTTGTAGGTGGGGTCGGAGAAGGGGATGGCGATGATCTTCTCGTCGTTCTTTCCGCCGTCCAGCATGGAGATATAGCCCACGGGATAGACCCGCACCAGGGTGAGGGGGTCCATGGCCTCGGAGCAGAGGACCAGCACATCCAGGGGGTCGCCGTCGTCGCCGTAGGTCCGGGGGATGAAGCCGTAGTTGGCGGGGTAGTGGGTGGAGGTGTGGAGGACCCGGTCCAGGATGATGAGGCCGGTCTCCTTGTCCAGCTCGTATTTCTTCTTGCTGCCCTGAGGGATCTCGACGACGGCGATAAAATCCTCCGGCTTGATGCGGTCGGGGCTGATGTCGTGCCAGATATTGGACATATGGAATACACTCCTTAAACAATTACCTGGGGGGCGCCGAGAGGGCCCGCCCGGTGGACATATGCTCCATTATAGCGCTTTTTCGGAAAAATACAACGACGAAGGGAAAAGACGCCGGAAGAGGGGGCGATTCCCGCCGGGCCTTCCCGGGGAGGCCCCGCGGGGCGAAAAATCCCCCAGCCCCGGCCTGCGGGGTTGGGGGTATGGACGGTCAGTGTCCGGCGGGCTTTTCCTCCAGCAGGTCCCGCTCCACGGTGAGGTCGGCGTGGAGGAGGGCGCAAAAGACGACCATCAGGGGGATCAGGGTGACCCAGATGGCCCGGCCCGCCAGAAGGCCGCAGCACAGGGCGCCCACCGACACGCCGGCGGCAAATACCAGCAGCACCTGTGCATAGCGGATGGTCCTGGCCCGATAGGGCTTCTCCGGGTCCCGGCGGTGCTTGAACTCCTTGGCCAGCCCCACGCCGACCTGCCGGATGTGGTTGGTGGCGAAGGTGGTGGAGATGGGGACCCCCTCGGCCTGCCGGAAGGTGTTGTACTGCATGGAGGCGATGAAGTTCACCGCCACCTGGGAGATCTGGGCCGGCGCCGCGTCGGGCAGCAGGCCCAGCCCCGCCACCACCAGCATCTCGATGGCGATGAGGAGGGTGTCCCAGCGGATGAACAGCCGGTGCTTGATGGGGTCGGGCACCAGCTCGGAGAGGAAGGCCCCCAGCAGGTAGGCCGAGATGGGGATGAGGTAATAGAGGGCGTCCCGCCATCTGCCGCTGCCCAGGGCCAGCCCCATGAGCACGATGTTGCCCGTCTGGGCGTTGCAGAACACATGCCCCCGCAACAGATAGGTATAGGCGCCGAAGAAGCCGCCCACGGCGGTGAGGGTGAAAAAGACCCAGGTCCGCTCGCACATGAGATAATAGACGCCCTGTTTTTTCCCGGTCTGCTCCACCGGGACCACCTCCATGGTTTCTGTCATTGCCTCCGGCGGCGGGGGCGGGGAAGGGCCGCCCCAGGGGAGGGGCCGTCACCTGGCCTTGACGCTGAAGCGCTTCACCAGGCTGGTGGAGACGGTGGTGTGCAGCAGCCCGACGGAGGCCAGCTGATGGGGGACCTCTCCCCGCCTGATGCGGCGGTCCAGATGCTCCACCGCCACGATGCCCAGCTCCTCCTTAAAGGAGTGGACGGTGGTCAGGGGCGGGTCCAGCATCTCGCAGATGGGGACGTCGTCAAAGCCGATGACCGAGACGTCGTTGGGGACGTGGTAGCCGTGTTTTTTCAGCACCCGGATGACGGCGGCGGCGATCACGTCGTTGTCGGCGAAGAGGCCGTCGGGGAGGGTGGACTTGCCCTTGATCCAGGCGTCAAAGTCCTGGAAGGCCCCCTCGGAGGAGATGTCCACGTCGATGACGGCGGACAGGGAGAAGCCCGCCCCGACCAGAGCGGCATAGACGCCCCGCTCCCGCTCCTCGAAGTTCCGGATGCGCTGCCGGGCCCTCACATAGCCCAGCCGGCGGTGTCCGGTGGACAGCAGGAAGTCCACCGCCGCCTTGGCGCCGCCGTAGCAGTCGTTGGTGACGCAGTCCACCCGGCCGGAGAGCAGGCTGCTGTCCACCACCACCACCGGGGTGCCGCCCAGGGAGGCAAAGAACCGCTCCAGCTCGGGAAGCTGATTTTTGGTGATGTCGGTGCCCAGGAAGATGACGCCCCCGGCGTCCCGGAAGAAGTCCAGGGACTGGGGATTGTAGAGATCGCCGGCGTTGAGATACCGGACCTGGGTGCTGTACCCCAGCTCGGTGGCCCGGGCCTCCACCCCCTGGAGGACGAAGGAGGAAAAGGAGGTGTGCTCCGCGATCTGCACGATGGCGCCGGCGTAGCGCACGAAGCAGATGGTCTTTGGCTGACCGGCCATGGCGGCGCTCTCCGGCCTGGAATAGCCCATCTGGGCGGCCGTCTCCAGCACCAGGGCACGGGTGGCCTCGCTGACGCCGGGCTTCCCGTTCAGGGCTAGAGAGACGGCAGAGGGGGATAAATTCAGCTTGGCGGCGATCTCTTTTGCTGTCACGGCGGGCATGAAGGCACCTCCCTGAGATCCATGAATTGCCGGTCCGCCGGGCGGAAGCGCGCGCGGCAGACAGGTTTATAGACCATATTATACCCTCGCCCGGGTCGGAAATCAACTAAATTTACTAAAAATTTATATAGTAAATTATTTTAGAAAGGAAAGAGGGCGCTGGGGCGAAATCAAGTGCGGAAATATATGCTAAACTCACAAAAACTGGCCTACTAAATGTTGCTAATTTCACAAAATAAAGTTAAACTAAATATTTTAGGTTGACAATGAACTAAATATATACTAAACTTTACTCAAGAGCAGCGGGACACGCTGCGCAAGAGTCCCCCCAATTCACATCATTTTAGGAAAAGGAGAAATGGAAATAAAAAAGCTGCTTGCACTGCTCCTGGCCGCCACCATGACCCTCTCCCTCGCCGCCTGCGGCGGCGGCGAGACCTCCGCTCCCGAGAGCACCACCCCCGCTGAGACCGGCACCACCGAGACCACCCCCGCCGAGACCGGCTCCGCCGGCGGCAACCTGGTGGGCGTGGCCATGCCCACCAAGGACCTGCAGCGCTGGAACCAGGACGGCGAGAACATGAAGGCCCAGCTGGAGGCCGCCGGCTACACCGTGGACCTGCAGTACGCCGCCAACGACATCCCCACCCAGGTCTCCCAGATCGAGAACATGGTCGCCAACGGCTGTGAGGTGCTGGTGATCGCCTCCATCGACGGCGAGGCCCTGGGCACCGCGCTGGACCAGGCCAAGGCTGCGGGCATCCCCGTCATCTCCTATGACCGCCTGATCATGAACTCCGACGCCGTGAGCTACTACGCCACCTTCGATAACTGGAACGTGGGCGTGAAGCAGGGCGAGTACATCGTGGAGGCCCTGGACCTGGAGAACGCCGGCGACAAGACCTACAACATCGAGTTCATCACCGGCGACCCCGGCGACAACAACATCAACTTCTTCTTCGACGGCGCCATGAGCGTCCTCCAGCCCTACCTCGACGCCGGCACCCTGGTCTGCCCCTCCGGCCAGACCGAGAAGCAGACCGTGGCCACCGCCAACTGGGCCTCTGACGCCGCCCAGTCCCGCTTCGAGAACATCCTGGCCTCCTACTACGCCGACGGCACTCAGCTGGACGTGGTCCTGGCCTCCAACGACTCCACCGCTCTGGGCGTGGCCAACGCCCTGGCCTCCTCCTACACCGGCGCCTACCCCATCCTCACCGGTCAGGACTGCGACATCGCCAACGTGAAGAACATTGTGGCCGGCAAGCAGTCCATGTCCGTGTTCAAGGACACCCGCGATCTGGCCGCCAAGACCGTGGAGATGGTGGACGCCCTGATGAAGGGCTCCGAGCCCCCCATCAACGACACCGAGACCTACGACAACGGCACCGGCATCATCCCCAGCTACCTGTGTGAGCCCGTGGTGTGCACCACCGAGAACTACCAGGAGCTGCTGGTGGACTCCGGCTACTACACCGAGGCCGACCTGGCCAGCTGACCCTGACGCCGGTTCCGGTCCTCCGGAACGCATCCTTCGGGCAAGGCGGGAGCTTCCCGCCTTGCCCGAAACCATACAAATGAGGTGATATCTTGTCGGAGAACATTTTGGAAATGCGCAATATCACCAAGCTGTTTCCGGGCGTCCGGGCACTGGACGACGTGAATCTGCAGGTGAAGAAGGGGACCATCCACGCCCTGGTGGGAGAGAACGGCGCGGGCAAGTCCACCCTCATGAACGTCCTCAGCGGCATCTACCCCTACGGCAGCTATACCGGCGACATCGTGTACGAGGGAGAGGTCTGCAAGTTCTCCAAGATCACCGACAGCGAGGCCAAGGGCATCGTCATCATCCACCAGGAGCTGGCCCTGGTCCCCTACATGACCATCGGTGAGAACATGTTCCTGGGCAACGAGCGGGGCAGGGCCTTTGCCATCAGCTGGGACGACACCTACGGCCAGGCGGACAAATATCTGAAGATCGTGGGCCTGTCCGACTCCTCCCGCACCCTCATCAAAGACATCGGCGTGGGCAAGCAGCAGCTGGTGGAGATCGCCAAGGCCCTGGCCAAGAATGCCCGGCTCCTCATCCTGGATGAGCCCACCTCCTCCCTCAACGAGTCGGACTCCAAGGCCCTGCTGGATCTGCTGCTCCGCTTCAAGAGCGAGGGCATGACGTGCATCATCATCTCCCACAAGCTCAACGAGGTCTCCTACGTGGCCGACGACATCACCGTCATCCGGGACGGCAAGACCATCGAGACCCTCCACAAGGGCGTGGACGACTTCTCCGAGGACCGGATCATCCGGGGCATGGTGGGCCGGGAGATCGCCGACCGCTTCCCCAAGCGTCCCGACGTCACTCCCGGCGAGGTGTGCATGGAGGTGGAGGACTGGACGGTCCACCACCCGATCTACCGGGAGAAGAAGGTGGTGGACGGCGTCTCCTTCCACGTCCGCAAGGGCGAGGTGGTGGGCATCTCCGGCCTCATGGGCGCCGGGCGCACCGAGCTGGCCATGAGCCTCTTCGGCCACAGCTACGGCTCCGGCATCTCCGGCAGCCTGAAGCTGGGGGGCAAGGAGGTCCACCTCAGGACGGAGCGGGAGGCCATCCGCCACGGTCTGGCCTATGTCACCGAGGACCGGAAGGGCAACGGCCTCATCCTCTCCAACCCCATCCGGGTCAACACCACCCTGGCCAATCTGGAGGGTGTGAGCGCCCGGGGCATCATCGACCAGGACAAGGAGTACGCCGTCTCCGACGACTACCGCAAGAAGCTGCGCACCAAGTGCACCGGAGTGGAGCAGGACGTGGGCAACCTCTCCGGCGGCAACCAGCAGAAGGTGCTGCTGGCCAAGTGGATGTTCACCGATCCCGACATCCTCATCCTGGATGAGCCCACCCGCGGCATCGACGTGGGCGCCAAGTACGAGATCTACTGCATCATCAACGAGCTGGTGGCCTCCGGCAAGTCGGTGATCATGATCTCCTCCGAGCTGCCCGAGGTCCTGGGTATGAGCGACCGGATCTACGTCATGAACGAGGGACGCATCGTGGGCGAGTTCCAGCAGAAGGACGCGTCTCAGGAGAGCATCATGGCCTGCATCCTGAAATCCTGCAACAACTAAAGGAGAGCTCCATTATGACGAAAACGAAAGTGACGAACTGGCTCCAAAAGAATACCATGGTCATCATCCTGGTGCTGGTGTTTGTATTTTTTGCCTTCCAGAAGGACGGCGCGATCCTGCTGCCCCAGAACATCACCAACCTCATCGCCCAGAACGCCTACGTCTTCATCCTGGCCACCGGCATGCTCCTGTGTATCCTCACCGGCGGCAACATCGACCTCTCCGTGGGCTCGGTGGTGTGCTTCACCGGCGCCGTGGGCGCCCTCCTCATGGCCGGCGGCATGAACATGTGGCTGGCGGTGATCATCATGCTGGCCATTGGCCTGGCCATCGGCGCCTTCCAGGCCTACTGGATCGCCTACGTCCGGGTCCCCCCCCTTCATCACCACCCTGGCCGGCATGCTCATCTTCCGCGGCCTCTCCAACGTGGTGCTTGAGGGCCGCACCCAGTCCATCTCCGACCAGACGTTCAAGGACATCTTCGGCGGCGGCGCCACCTGCTACATCCCCGACCCCTTCGGCGGCGGGACCATCAACGTCCTCTGCCTCATCGTGGGCGTCCTGGCCTGCCTGCTCTACCTGGCCGCCGTCATCCGCGGCCGCATGGGCCGGGTGAAGAAGGGCTACGCCGTGGACTCCCTGACCGCCACCGTCCTCCGCAGCGCCGT